>CAZOTD010000031.1:0-13899 GCA_964582685.1 uncultured Treponema sp.
AACTTTAATACTTATTTTAACGAATATCAATATAAAAGCGTTTAAGATAAATACATCGTTCATTTGCTTTTTTCCAAAGACGACTTGCAGGCCAATTATTTACAACTGCATCATAATCTTGAATTGCTTCTTTTATATTTTGAACAGAAGATGGCGCTTCGAGAATTTGTGCTTCAAGAAAAAGTCCTTGATCAAATCTGTCAGAAGTTTCTGTTAAAAATTGTTTGATATAAGTTAGTGCTTGTGGAAAATCTTTATTGTTGTATGCTGTTTGTGCAAGTTCAAAAAAGTCAACTGAATTTTCTGTTGATGAATTTTGTTCATTATTTGGGAGAATCGAAGTTTCATTTTGTATTTGGGCATTTTCTTGATTTTGATTTTCTTGTAAAGAATTTTGTCCATCTGCATTTTGAATGTTTGTTTGAATATCTGAATTGCTATCTTTAAGTGTCGATTTTTCTGAAGTGGTTTTTACGTCATCAGAAGTTATATCATCTTGTGAATTTGAATCTTCTTGAAAATCAAAATTTTTATTTTGCTGTTCCAATTTTTGTGGAACTGGCGGAACTGTTTTTGCATATTCAGGTGCAATTATATGATTGTTGTATGTTGCAGATTCTTTTTCGACAGAAACTTCAATGTAATCTTCAATATAATTTCCAGAAAGGTTGTCATTTTTATAAAAGTGAAGAACAGTTGTGCCAGATTTTTTTGAACGCAAAGTGAACGTTGTGTTGTTAGCATCAATTTTTCTTCCGTTAAAAATAAGAAGATTTTCGCCTTCGAGTTCTCCAAGATAAACCCAACCTGTACCTGGATAATTTATATCAAGATATTGATTATTTTTTATTTCTACTGTACGAGAAGGAATCGGTTCTGGAGAAATTTCGGTGTTGTCATTAATGTCTTGTGCCGCAAGTTCTGCATCTTGTTGGTCATTCAAGGAAGTTTCTTCGTTTTGGAGTTCTTCTGGACTTTGGTTTTGCAATATTTCAGGAAGTTCTGTTATTTCTTGCAAAGTTGTGTTTTGTATTTCTTGTTGTTCTTGGTTTTCAATTTCTAAGTCGCTTTGATTTTCTTGCTCTTCTGTGATTTCTTCTGGTTCAGTTTCTTGTTCTTGTTCTTGCAAAATTTCTTCTAGTTCAAATTCATTTTCTTGTTCTGGAATTTCTTCGAGAAGTTCTAAGTCAAAGTCAAGTTCTTCTTCTGGAATTTTTTCTTCTTCGGGAATAATTTTTGGCTCTTCAAAATAATCTTCTGTTACTTTTTCTTCTTGCGGTTGTAAAATTTGTTCTTGGTTTTCATCGTTTTGATTTTGGTCAAGTTCTTCTTGTTGTGATAAATTTTCAGATTCTGATTCTTGTAAAGAAGTAGTTGAGTTAAAATCTTTTTGATTTGTAGGTGATTCTGATTTTGTAGTTCTACAAGAGAAAAATAAAAAACAAGTCAAAACAGTTACAGCGACAATTTTTTTCATGGCGCAGCTCCAAGTATTTCGTCAACCAATTTATTATTTGTACTTTCAAGTATGTCAAGTTCATTTTTATCTGGCACTGTGAAATATTCTTTGCCTTCATCTTTTGACCATTTTTCCTGTGGTTCTCGAGTAAGTGCATATCCATCTGGAATCGAAGGCCCTTCAGGGAGTAAAAGTGGTTGGTCGGGAACAAGAGGAGCTTCTTGAATTGTCGGCGTTTTATTTTTTTTTGAATTAAGTGATTGAACTAAAAAAGCGATAAGTCCAAGAAAAAAAAGGATAACAAAAATAGTTACCAAAATAAATACAACTTTTTTTTCTTGATAAACTTTTTTTATTTTCTCAAATATCGCAGAAAAATCAACCATTAGTTTTCTTCCTTTCCTATGACGGAATTTGTGTCTGAATTTTGTTCAAGTTGAGAAATTTTCTGATTACTATCGGAAGTTGCTTCATAAGAAAGTATTGATTTTTCACGATTTTTATTTCGTGGACCTGGACGTTGTGGAAGAACAACTCCCTGTTCTGGTTCAACATCTTCTTCAATAAAATCGTCTTCTTCATTGATAACTTCCGACCTAATTTTGTCAATATCATCTCCAACCCTTAGAGCAATAATTTTACTGACAGCATCTTCCATTGTAACACCAAGCATAGTTCCAGCACCAGTCACAGTTTTTCGGTTATGTGTAATAACAATGTATTGGCTAATATTTGCAAATGAACGCAATGCCGTTACAAAACTTGAAACATTTTTATCATCGAGTGCTGCATCAATTTCGTCAAGTAAACAAAATGGACTTGGTCGAACTTGATATGTTGCAAAAAGTAAAGCAATTGCTGTCATTGTTTTTTCACCACCTGACAAAAGTGCAATGTTTTCAAGTTTTTTTCCTGGTGGCTGAGCAAGGATTTCAATTCCTGTTGTAAGAATATTTTCAGGATTTTCAAGTCTAAGTTCTGCATGTCCTCCGTTAAAAAGTCGTCGGAACATATTATGAAAATTCTTTTTGATTTTATTATAAGTATCAAGGAACATATCGCTTGATTTTGCTTTGATTTCTTGAGAAACTCTCTCCAAATCTTCAAGAGTGAGTTTTGTATCTTTGTAATTTGCTTCTTGCCGTTCATAACGTTCTTTGACTTCAGCAAATTCTTCTGGAGCCATTAAATTAATGGTATGGCCAAGACTGTCAAGATTTTGTTTTGCTCTTTGAAGTTCTTCCTTAAGTTTTATGGAAGAACTTTTGATTTCGTACATGTGTTCTTCATAATCCATAAGATCACGTGAATATTGGTCAAGAAAGTTTTGCTTAACATTTCTTATTTCCGTATCAAGTGAACCCATTGAAATTGAAAGTTGTTCATATTGACTTTGGAATTTTTTTTGAAGTTCCTGTTTTTTTTGTAAGTCGTTTTGTTTTCCAGAAACTTTGCTATTGCATTCATCGATTTGTTTGTAAAGAGCATTTTGTCGATCAACAGTTTGCATTCCAAGTTTTTCGATTTCTGCAAGTTCATCTTGAATGTAATCAATTTGTTCTTGAATGTCTTCAAGTCGTTTTGTTTCTGTATAAATTTCGTCTTGATTTGTTTTAAGATTAAGTTCTTCTGAATGAACATTGCGTTGAAGAATCGCAATTTTTTCTTGCGTTGATTTTAATTGTTCGCCAACTGCAACTTCATTTTGTTTATGTTTTGCAAGAGTATCTTTGTATTCATCAATTTTCATCTCAAGCGTTACATTGTTTGCATTTAAATCTTTGATAATTTGATTATAATCGGCAATGAGTTTTAAATTGTTTTCAATTTTCAAATCAATTTCACGCTTTTTTGTAATAATTCCTTCTGGTGCAAGAAATTCACTGATGAACGCAGGTGAAGCTTTAATGTAATCATTGAGAGCTTTTTCAAGAAGTTGAACCATAATATGTGCTTCTTGAAAAGCATCCGCTGCTTGTTGAACAAGATTTTCGTTTGGACGGCTACCAGTTTTTGTTGCATCCTCAAAAATATTTTTTCTTCCTTCTACAAAAACTCTAAGTTTACCAAGCGTTTCTTCAAGTTGCGATTTTGCAGAATTCATAGCGCCTTCTGAATAACCTGCATCTTTTAATTTTGCATCAAGCATCGTTACAATATCTTCTGTGATTGCAGTAAGATCTTTTTGCAAAGAGGAACGTTGTGCATCTAATTCTTCAATTTGGTGGCGCTTTTCGTCAGCAGCCAAATCGTTTTGTGTTATTTGTGAACTTGAAGCATTGATGCTATTTTGAAAAGATTCAATATTTTTTTTGATGTCATCAAGATATTTTGTTTTTTCGTGAAGTCCGCTATGTGCGTCGTCAATTTCTTCATTAAGATTATCGATTTTTGTTTGAATTGCAGATTGTTTTGCCTCAAGTTGTAAAATTTTATCTTTAATTTCTGCAAGATAATTTTTTTGTTGTTTTTGAAGTTCAAGTTTTCCATTTTTCTTACTTTGAATTTCTGTCAATTCGTTCTGGCAAGCATAAACTTGTTCTTGCAAATTGTTTACAAGATCTGTATTTTGCGTAAGGGAATTGTTTATTTCTTCGATTTCTTTTCTTACTTTGTCACGCTTTTCTTCAACTTCTTTAATGGAATTTTCATTTCGCGCTTTTGTTTCTATAAAACCTTTTAATTTCAAAAGTTGAATATCTAATTGAATGTTAAAAAGTTCTTCTTTGACTTTTCGATATTTAATTGTTTTATCTGCTTGAATTTTTAGAGAATCATAATTTCGTTTAATTTCTGCAAGTGAAATTTCTATTTGAGAAAGATTTTGTCTTGTTTTTTCCAATTCTCGTTCTGCTTCTGCAAACTCTGCTTTGCTTCGACTTATTCCTGCTGCTTCTTCAAAAAGGTAGCGGCGATCTTCTGGTTTGCTTGAAAGAATTTGGTCAATTTTTCCTTGTTCCATTACGGAATAAGCAGCTTTTCCAACACCTGTATCCATAAATAGTTTGCGGATTTCAGAAGGTCCAACTTGATGTCCGTTAATAAAATATTGGCTTTCTCCAGAACGATAAAGGCGACGTTTAATTTCAATTTCGGAATCATCAAGAGGAAGAAGATTGTTTTCGTTTGTAATTGTAAGGGCAACTTCTGCGACATTTAATGCAGGGCGAGTTGCAGTTCCAGCAAAAATAACATCTTCCATTTTTTCTGCACGAAGATTTTTACTTTTATTTTCTGCAAGAACCCATTTCATTGCATCAACAACATTGCTTTTTCCACATCCATTAGGTCCAAGAAGTGCCGTTACTCCATTAGAAAAAACAATATGAGTTTTGTCTGCGAATGATTTAAAACCGAATATGTCAAGGCTTTTTAAAAACACAAAAAACCACCTTTGATAAATTATATAGAAAAAATTGGAACAGATGAAATTCCCACCATATCTATGTTATATAGTAATTCGTATTATAACATATTTTTTAGTGGGAATTCAATTATTAGTTTGCAAGTGTTTGTAAGGTTTGCACAGAAGATTGAAAATCTTGAATATCATTTGGATTAACAAGTTTCCCTTTGTAAAGCATTTTTGGATAGACAATGAGATTTAATTTTTTTTCAAGTGCTGCATATTTTCGCATTTCATATTCATCGCCGATTACAAGGTTTATTCCACTTTTTCCTGCTCTAGCAGTTCTTCCAGCACGATGAACAAAAAAATCGTCGTTTGAAGGCAAATCCATTTGAATGATATGCGTCACATCTTGAATGTCTAAACCACGACTTGCAAGGTCGCTTGTTACAAGAAAGCGACATTTTCCATTTCTAAATTTGTCGATAGCTGCTTTTCGCGCTTTTTTGTCAGTCTTTGCATGCAAGGCAAGGCAATCAATTTTTTTGTATTGCAGTTTATTTGCAATGTTTTCAACTTGATCGGCTCGACTTGTAAAAATAAGTGCTTTTGCTGGATTTTCTGCAAGAAGAAAACTTTTTAATGTTGAAATTTTATCACGACTTTCTGCATAAATTGCATAATGTGTGATTTGCTTTGATAAAATATCTTCTTTAGGTAAAATGATTTCTTGAATATTTGCAAAAAGTGAATTTAGAATGTTTTTAGAATTTTGATTTAATGTTGCACTGCATGCGATTAATTGTGCATCGCAAGGAATATTTGAAATAATCTTTTTTGTTTCATCAGAAATTTCAACGCTTAAAAGTCTGTCAATTTCGTCAAGAACAAGTGCTTTTACATTTGATGTTTTTATTTTTTTTAAATGAATAAGTTCAAGAATGCGTGATGGATTGCCAATTAAAAATTGTGGTTTTTCTTTGAGCATTTCAATTTGGCGTTTAATTGGTGTGCCACCGATAAAAAGGCTTGCTTTAAGATTTGTGATTTTTGAAATTGTTGATTTAATTTGAGATGCCAATTCATAAGTTGGTGCAAGAATTATTATTTTATTTTCAGTTGTCAAAATTTGTTTTGGCGAATCTTGCTTTAAGTTTTGAATAAGTGGAAGCAAATATGCAAAAGTTTTTCCAGTTCCCGTTTCTGATTCAAAAATTATATTTTTTTTCTGCAAAATCTCGGGAATTGCCTTTTGTTGAATAAGAGATGGTCGACTTATATTCAAATTATTTAGTGCTTCAATAAGTTCTGAATTAATTCCTAATTCTTCAAAATTTTGAATATTCTGTGTGTTTTCATTCATTTTGATACTATAGCATATCAAGATAATCTATGCTATAATATTATGTATATGAAAGTTGGGATAGATACATTTGGTCTTGATCACGGTCAATCCGGACTTGGTTCTTATCTTTATTTTTTAATGCAGAATTTGCCACAAGAACCAGGAATTAAGTACGACCTTTTTGGGCAGGAATCAGACCGTTATACATATAAAGCAAAATTTGACACAACTTATTCTCCTGTTGTAATTTCTGATGCGATTAAAATTCAACAGTGGTGGCATAAACGCCAACTTAATCGTTTTATAAAACAGAAAAAATACGATTTGGTTATTTTTGCATCTGCAACAAAAATGCTTTCTAAAAAAATTTGTTCTAAAGGAATTGCAGTTGTAAATGAAATCGTTTCTGATCTTCTTAAAAATAAAAAAGACAAATTCCTTAAAAAAGTATGCCTTAAAGGCTTAAAACGAATTGACCGTGTTATTGCTCCAAGTCAATTTGTAAAAGACGATTTAGTCAAACATGGAATTGAAAGTTCTAAAATAATTGTTATTCCAAATGGTATTGATCATAGTGTTTTTTATCAGCAAAGTTTGACTGATGGTGATTATGTTGACATAAAGCCTTTTGCTATTAAAAAACCTTATATAATTTATCCTACAAGAATTTCTGGTCCAGAAAAATATCATGTTCAATTGATTAATGCGTTTGATAAATTTAAGACAAAATCTGGACTTCCGCACAGACTTGTTCTTGCAGGCAGTCAAGATGAATATGCTCTTGAAGTTCAAAAAGCTGTGCTTAATTCTCCTTTTGTAAGTGATATTTTTATGACAGGATTTTTTCCTTATTCGGAACTTGGGCTTTTGTATTCAAATGCAGAATGTTGTATATTCCCGTCAGAAAAAGAAGGAGTTGGGCTATCCGTTATAGAAGCGATGGCTTGTGGAATTCCTGTAGCTTGTGCTGAACGAGGCGCATTACCAGAAGTTGCTGGAAATAATGTAATTTATTTTAATCCTGACGATATTAATCAAATGTCAGATGCAATTGAAAAAATTATTACTGACCAGCAGTTGCGGCAAAATCTTATTTCTAACAGTTTAAAATGGGTTTCAAATTATACTTGGGAAAATACCGCAAAAAAAGTGCTGGAAGTAATAAAATCAATTCAGATTTGATTTAACTTTATGATGCCAAAAGTTTTGTAGGATCAATTTTTGCTTTTTGAGTTACAATGTCTTTTGTAATTACTAATTTTTTCTTTCCCTTTACACTTGGAATTTCAAACATGATGTCTAAAAGCAATTTTTCTACAATTGTGCGTAAACCTCGAGCACCAGTTTTTTGTCGAATTGCAATATCAGCAATTTCTGCAATTGCATCATCGGTAAATGTCAAATCAACATCGTCCATAGCAAAAGATGCTTGGAATTGCTTTGTAATTGCGTTTTTCGGTTTTGTAAGAATTGCAATTAAATCATCTCTTGTCAATTCTTTTAAAGCAACTGAAACTGGCATACGACCTATGAGTTCTGGAATTAAACCAAATTTTACAAGATCGTCTGGAGTTACAGAATTTAAAAGGTCAACTTTTTGCTCATCAGTCATTGTTTCTGGAGAGCAAAAACCAATTGTATGTTCATTTGTGCGTTGTTCGATAATTTTATCAAGTCCGACAAACGCTCCACCTAAAATAAACAAAATGTTTGTTGTGTCAATTTCGAGCATTTCTTGATTAGGATGTTTTCTTCCACCTTGAGGAGGGACGCTTGCTTTTGTGCCTTCAATGATTTTAAGCAAAGCTTGTTGAACACCTTCTCCAGAAACATCTCTTGTAATTGAAGTATTTTCACTTTTCCGTGCAATTTTATCTATTTCGTCAATAAAAATAATTCCCTTTTCTGCTGCTGCAATATTTCCATCTGCGGCATTGATAAGTTTTAGAAGAACATTTTCAACATCTTCTCCGACATAACCGGCTTCTGTCAAAGTTGTTGCATCTGCGATTGCAAAAGGAACTTTTAATTTTTGCGCCAAAGTTTTTGCAAGAAGAGTTTTTCCACTTCCTGTAGGACCAATGAGAAGAATATTTGACTTTTCAATTGTTATATCGTTTTTATCAAGTTTTTTTAGAGAAGCCATTCGTTTGTAATGATTGTAAACCGCTACAGACAAAACTTTTTTTGCATAATCTTGACCGATTACATATTGGTCAAGAAATGCTTTAAATTCTTTTGGAGAAGGAACTTCAGAAAGTTCAATAGAAAGCTCGCTTTTAGGTTCTGAATCAAAAATTCCTTGGCAAATTTCAACACATTCATTGCAGATAAAAACAGGCGCAATGCGAGAACCAATTAAACGGCGATTGTCTTCTTTTCTGTTTCCAGCAGGCATTCCGCAAAAAGCGCAATATTCTTGAGCACCAATTTTTTTCACTTTAATAAATCTCCCTTATTTATTTTTTTTTGTCTGAATCATCATCAGACGCTTTCTTTTTCATAATTTGATCAACAATTCCATATTCGAGCGCTTTTTGGGCAGACATAAAATAATCGCGTTCAATATCGTTTGAAATTTGCTTTTCAGATTTTCCTGTGTCTTGTGCAAGATATTCAATCGAAAGATTTTTAAGTCGTTGAATTTCGGCACTTTGAATTTCGATGTCAGATTCTTGTCCTTCTGTTCCACCTGATGGTTGATGAATTAAAACTCTCGCTGAAGGAAGAATATAGCGTTTGCCTTTTGTTCCTCCTGCAAGAAGAATTGCGCCCATACTTGCCGCTTGGCCCATACAAATTGTGTGAACTGGGCAAGAAATCAAGTGCATCGTATCATAAATTGCAAGCCCAGCAGTTACAGAACCGCCCGGAGAATTAATGTACATACTTATTGCTTTTGTTTTATTTTCTGATTCAAGAAAAAGAAGTTGGGCAATGATTAAATCCGCTGTTGCATCTGTAATTTGTCCATCGACAAAAATAATTCGTTCTTTTAAAAGTCTTGAAAAAAGGTCATAAGATCTTTCGCTATTTCCACTTCGTTCAATTACATACGGAACTAAATCGTGCATTCTTTCGTTCATAAATTTTCCTTAAAAAAATATGTCATAGATTATTTTGGTGAATAATCGCTTTAATAAATATATAAAAAAAAATAAAAATCGTCTTTAGATTTTTATTTTTTTTGGAAAAAAAAGGAATGTGCGAAAATCGTACATTCCTTTTTTAAATTTATTCGATTTTCAAATTGTCGTTAATATTATTTTTTAAAAAGTTCTGCAAAAGAAATTTTGTCGCCTTTTGCAATTTTTACTTCTTTGTAAAGTTCTTCATAAAGTTTTTGTTCTTTGGCTTCATCAATGAGATATTCTTTTGAACGAGGATCTTCATAATGTTTTTTTACATCTTCTATAGTCATTCCACCGTCAGAAGCAATTTTTTCATATTGTGATTCGATTTCTTCTGGAGTAACGCTAATGTTGCGTTCTTTAAGAAGAGATTCCACTATAATACGGCTTTTGAGCATTTTTTCGCTTTCTTGAGCCCAAGCAGAAGTCATTCCTTCTTTTGTCTGTCCAGAAGAAATAATCATTTTTTCAAGTTGTTCAGGCGTTGTTTGGAATTGTCTAGCCATCATATTCCATCGACCTTCAAGTTCTGCAGCAAGCATACTTGCAGGAACATCAAAATTGTTTTTTTCAATAAGCTGAGAAAGAAGTTCGTTGTTTTTAATTTCTTTAATACGACGCTCTTTTGCAAGTTCCAATTGGCGTTTTATGTCTGATTTTAAATCATCAAGAGTTTTGTATTTTTCGTTAACATCTTGAGCAAGTTCATCATCAAGTGCTGGAATGTTACGAAGTTTAATTGCAGTTACAGTGACGCTGATTTTTTTAGTTTTACCTGCTAAATCTTTGTCAGGGTCATTTTCCTTGTATGTTTTTGTAATTTCTTTTGTCTCGTTTTTTTTCATTCCGATGATTTCGTCATCGATTTTGTAAAGATTTTCTCCAGAACCAACTGTAAATACAAAACCTTCACGTTTTGAATTTTCAATTACATTTCCATTGTCATCAAGTTCACTATAATTAATTGTAACGATGTCGTCTTTTGCAACGGATTCAGATTCTTTTTTATCTGTTACTGTAGCGTTGCGTTCTTGAATTCCTTTTAACTCTTCTGCAAGTTCAGCATCGCCAATAGTTACTTGGGGCTCTTTTATTGTAATTCCAGAGAAATTTTTAACTTCAACTTTTGGAAGTACATCGTAAGTTACAGAATAAGTTAAATCTTTTGTAAGATCGAATTCTGGAATTTTTTCAAGTTGTGGTTGGGCATAAGGAAGTGGACGATTGTCTTTTTCATTTTCGTCAGAAAAAATTTCATTTAGCGAATTGTCAATTACTTCGCTTAAAGCGTCTGCTTTAAGTGCATCACCATATTTGCGTTCAAGAACGCTTGCTGGAACATGTCCTTTTCTAAATCCTGGAATCTGAGCATTTTTTGTGTAGTTTGCTGTGACTTTTTTATAAATTGCTTCAAGTTCGCTTTTGTCAATTGTTACAGTAAGTTTTACTGCGGATTTTTCGAGTTTTTCGTAATTCTTTGTTAATTTCACGATTCTTTTCCTCTTTGTAAAAAAAAATGAATGAAAAAAAAAGCGATTCAGATTGCTCTAAAATCGCTTTCGTTTAGAGCGGGAAACGGGAGTTGGACCCGCGACATCCACCTTGGCAAGGTGGCGCTCTACCACTGAGCTATTCCCGCAAAAATATTTTGCTTTGCGTTCTTATAAAAGAACTGCGAGAGGAGGGACTTGAACCCTCAAGCCGAAGCACTAGATCCTAAGTCTAGCGTGTATGCCAGTTTCACCACTCTCGCTCAATGAAACTTTGTAACTAGGAATATATCAAAATCAAATAAATATGTCTAGTATTTTCTAGTGATTTGTTTAACTTTTTTAATTTGCATTGAAATCTTAATCATGGTAAAATTGTAAAAATATTTATCAAAATTATTAAGAAATTAGGTGGTTATTTATGAAGAAGAATTATGTTTCAAAGATTTTAATTATTACTATTTTTCTTGGGGTTGTTTCTTTTATAAGTTGTAAGAATAACAAATATGCAAATGATACTCATCTTGCAGTTGAAGATGGAAGAACAGTTGTTGAGCGATATGGAAATCTTCAAGTTATTGGCAAGGATCTTTGTGATCAAAATGGAAATCCGGTGCAACTTCGTGGAATGAGTTCACATGGACTTCAATGGTATGGAAAATATGCAAATAAAGATGTAATTACTTGGCTTCGTGATGACTGGAATTGTCAGTTGTGGCGTGCGGCTTTGTATACACAAGGTGGATATATTGGAAATCCTGTTCTTGGCGAAAAAGTTATAGATTCAATTGAAGCATGCATCGAAAATGGAATGTATGTTCTTGTTGATTGGCATGTTATAAATGAACAAGATCCTCTTCTTTATAAAAAACAAGCGATTGAATTTTTTCAAGACATTTCAAAAAGATATGGTGACAAGCCAAATATTATTTATGAAATTTGCAACGAACCAAATGGTGATAAAATAACTTGGAAAGATAATATTAAACCTTATGCCCAAGAAGTAATCGCTGCAATTCGCGAAAACGATCCTGACAATTTAATAATTGTCGGAACTCCAATTTGGAGCAGCAATCTTGAACCTATTATAGAGGAGCCTCTTCTTAATCAAAAAAATATTATGTATACTTTCCATTTTTATGCAGGTACTCACGGAAAAGATTCAAGAAATGGTCTTAAAAATGCACTTAAAAATGGAATCCCTGTTTTTGTTACAGAGTGGGGAACTACAAAAGCAAGTGGCGATGGTGGCGTTTTTGAAAAAGAAACAATTGATTGGGTAAAGTTTATGGAAAAAAATAATCTTTCTTGGGCAAACTGGTCAGTAAACAACAAGGGAGAAGATTCTGGAGTTCTTGTATTTAATGCAGATAGAGATGCAAAAGGTCAATGGAAAGAAAAGGATCTTTCTAAATCTGGAAAACTTGTAAGAACAATTCTTAGGAACGAATTGAATTCTAAATAGAAAGTTGTCAAAAGAATATCTGATTTGCAATTGATTGCTAGGAGAACAGAATCTAGCAACTCCTTTTGTAAATTCCAATTGCTTTAAGATGCCAGCAAAAAAATATTTATTATTTTTTTGCTGGCATCAATTATTTAATTTGTCTTTTATGATTTGTCTCCTAAAAAAAACGAAAATTGTTTTTTATTCAATTTCTTCGTTAGTCAATTCTTCTTCTGATTCATCTAAAACTGAAAGACCTTTAAGGGTTGTGTCGTCGTCAATTTCTTGAAAGTCATCAATGCTTTCGGCTTGTTCAAAATCGTTCCAGATACTTTTATCGAGATTTGTTTCATCTGAATATTCTTCACTATAAGAAAAAAGAATTGTCTTAGCATCAAATTCCATAATAAAAAAAGTGTAAATTTACTAAAATTATTAGTCAAGATAATTTGTAAATCTTAATAAAAAAAAATTGACATTTCTGTTATTGACAGTTTATTATTATATAGATATGAGTATTTCGACTACCGTGATTGCTCCAGCAAAGATAAATCTTGGGTTAAAAGTTTTGCCTTTGCGTAATGATGGTTTTCATGGAATTGAAAGTATTTTTTCAACTGTCGGATTGTATGATGAACTTATTATACAATCCGTATCAGGTAAAAATGTTTGTACTGTAAAGTGTGATCTTTTTGAACTGCCAAAAAAAAATACGGTTAGTTCAACTTATGAAGCCTTCAAGCAACTTGCTGAAATTGACTTGCCTTCGGTAGAAGTGCTGATTAAGAAAAAGATTCCTTTAGGTGGTGGTTTAGGAGGAGGCTCCAGCGATGGAGCGTCGTTTCTTAAAGCACTGAATAAAATTAGTGGCATCAATATTTCCTATACTGGACTTCGTGAGATTGCTGCAAAAGTAGGAAGCGATGTTTCCTTTTTTCTTGATTGTGATGATCAAGGAAAAGGAGCCGCAATCGTTATGGGGAGAGGTGAACAAGTAAAACCTGTACACCGCAGAAGCGATTTGCATTATTTAATGATTTTTCCCGGAGTTCATAGCTCGACAAAGGAAGCTTATTCTTTGGTTGATGAGTTTTATGAATCTGGTAGAAAATTGGAATATCCTTCTTTGGATGAACTTGAAAGTATTTATTATGGTCCTATTGAAAAATGGAATTTCGTAAATACTTTTACAAGTGTTATTGCAAAGAAGTATTCCATTATAGAGCAAGCCATATCTGTATTAAAAGATAATGGTGCTCTTTTCACAGATATGTCAGGTTCAGGTTCTACAGTGTTTGGAGTTTTTCCATCAGAACATGATGTTATAAAGGCCCGAAATGTGTTATCCGGTTCCTGGAATTTGTGCTCGTGCTATTAAAGGAGGCAGTTCGTGCAAGTAACAGAATTACGTATTCGTAAGGTAACATCAGAAGGAAAGCTTAAAGCTTATGTAACAGTTACATTTGATAACTGTTTTGTTGTTCACAATGTAAAAATTATTGAAGGAAAAGATGGACTTTTTATTGCTATGCCAAGTAAGAAAACTTCAACTGGAGAATATAAAGATGTCGCTCATCCAATTAGTCCCGAATTCCGTACAGAATTACAAAACAAAATCCTTGATGAGTATAATGCAGGTCATGTAATCGAAGCGGGAAATAATGAACTTGATTAAAAT
>CAZOTD010000032.1:0-13748 GCA_964582685.1 uncultured Treponema sp.
TGCAGCAACTGCATAAAAATATTTGGAGCACATTTATGAAAATAAAAATTATTTTTTCTTATTTAATAATAGGAATTTGTTTAGCAACTGGCGTGAGTGCAGAAATTAATAAAGATGAAGCACAAAAACTTCTTTCCCTTGCAGACAAAAATACAAATTTTTCTAGTACGGATTACAAAGCCGATTATGTTGTCGTAACTGAAAAACCAGGCTCCGGAAAATCTGTTACTAATGCTATTATGTATCGTCGTGATGCTTCTTCAATGTTTACAATTCTTATAACAGGTCCTGAAATTGACAAAGGTAAAGGCTATGTTCAGTTTGATAAAACAATTTGGTTTTATGATCCAAAAGACAAACAATTTACTTTTACAAATGCTAAAAATAAATTTCAAAATACAGTAATTAATAATGCTGATCTTATTCCTCAGTCATTATCAAAAGATTACAAGATACAATCTTATTCAGAAGTGAAACTTGGAAAATTTGACTGTGTCCTTTTTGAACTTTCTGCGGCTAAAAAGAATCTTGATTATGCTGTAATAAAACTTTGGATAAGCAAAGATGATGGTCTTATTCGAAAAAAAGAAGATTACAGTCTTTCAGGACAACTTTTAAGAACAACTGCAATTCCAAGTTATCAGAAAGTTGGAAATTATTTTGTACCTGGAGGGATGCTCTTTGTAGACAATCTTCATGGTGTAAAAGTTGATGGAAAAATTCAATACGAAAAAACACAAATTTCTATTTCAAATGTTACTTTTCAAAAACAACCTAATATTGTATACTCTAAACAATTTCTAGAAGATATGAGTAATTAATTGTTTATGAAAAAAGTTAGAAAAGCAAGAATATTCGCAATTTGTATCTTGCTTGTATCAAATAATACCTTTGCACAGACATTATCAAATGATTTAAATGAAAAATCTCAGACTCAAGAGCAAGAAACAAAAAAAATTGTTCTCAATGAATCTGGGTTGTCTCCATTAGATGAAATCGAAACAGAAAATTCTTTCGATACAATTCCTTTGTACGATACAGAAAAAAGTGGAGAAAATTTTTCTGGTGAAGAAATTCTTGCAGATGAAGAAAATGTTGAAATCGATTTTGATAATATTGATAATCTTTTTGAAGATTCAACAGATACAGATGCAATTATTACAGAAACGCAGGAAAAAAAGGAAACGGAAACAACAAAAAAAGGAATTGTTCTTACAGGTAACCTTTATACAAAACTTGGAGGATATTCATATTTTTATCCATTTGAAATGTATCCTGGTGCAATTTTTGAAAGTACATTGTCATTTAGTTCAAGACCAAAAGATACTTTTAGTATTTATGGTTCCTTGCTTGTAAATTTTCCAAACATGGATTTAGGCTTGTACGAATTGTATATTAATTATTCTCTTTGGAATTTTGCTTATATTCTAGCAGGCAAAAAAGAAGTGGTTTGGGGAAATGCTCGAATTTTTGATACAAACATTCTTGATGACATTAATAATGACAAAAATGAGTATAATCCTGAAAAACTTTTAACTGACAAAGAAATTAATATTGATAACTCAAAATTTACTGTTCAACTTTCTGTTCCAGTAAGAATGTTTAATTTTGTCGGGCTATTAAATTATAAAAATTATAACAACGAAAAACAATTAGGTAGAAGTTCTGTACGAAATATTTCATTTGCTGCAATGGTTGAAGCAAATATAAAAAATTTTTCTTTTGACTTTTTTTGGCGAATGTGGGCCAAAAATGATCCGCAATCGTTTGATCCAATTATTGGTGTAAATGCTAATTTCCAATTTGGAGATTTTCATTTTTATGGACAATATTTTATGCATATGAACAATGACAAAGAACAAATTGCTTTTCCAAGAACAAAAACTACAGCAAGTGTCTGGTGGGCAACAAGGGAAAAAATTAATCTTGGTTTTGTTCTTGAATATCAGTTAGTTTATGACGATCACGGTTATGGAAAAGACTATTCCCCAAATCCTTCTGAGTATTATAAAAATTATTTGGCTTTTGAAGGCGTTTGGGGAAAAATTAATGGTTCTCAATTTACTGTTGCTTTAAAATATTTTCATGATTTTTATGAAGGTTACGGAACTATATTGCCAGGCATAAAAATTCATAATATTCTACCTGATGCATCTTTGGATGTTGGCTTTCCAATTTATTATGGCACGCAACAAAAATATGGAATTGCACTTCAGTTAACACTAAATGTAAATTTTTAGTATAAACAAGTTTTTAACATCACGAAAGTAATTCCGTTAACACCTAGATGTAAATTTCTAATATAGAACAAGAACTTAAAAATGATTTAAGATTCAAGGATAATTCCATCTTTGATTTTTATCACATGATCTGACATTCCTACAATTTTAGAGTCATGTGTAGAAAATATAAATGTTGTATGAAGTTCTTTATTTAGTTTTTTCATCAAGTCAAGAATTTGATCACCGTTTTTTGAATCAAGATTTGCAGTTGGCTCATCAGCAAAAATAATAGGTGCTTTTGTTGCAAGTGCTCTAGCAATTGCAACTCGTTGTCGTTGTCCTCCAGAAAGTTCTGAAGGTTTATGATGCTTCCAATTTGAAAGTCCAACAGTTTCTATAAGAAAATCAATCCATTCTTTGCTTTGCATTTTTGTCATCGCTCTTTCTGGCGGAAGTTGTCCAAGATTTAATGGTAGTTCTATATTTTCGTAAACATTGAGGACTTGTATAAGATTGAAATTCTGAAAAATAAAACCGAGATTTTGGCGACGCAATAATGTCATGTGGTTATCTAGTTTTGTCGAAAGTGATTTTAACGAGGAAATGTCATAATTTTTGTAAACATCAACTCCGTTAAGAATTATTTGCCCAGAAGTAGGCAAGTCAATAAGTCCCATTAAATTAAGTAAAGTTGATTTTCCACTTCCTGATGGACCAGAAAGAGAAGCAAATTCACCTTGTTCAATTTTAAACGATGCATTACTTACAGCATGAACAGTTGTTTTTCCCATTTGATAATCTTTACATAAATTGTGAACTTCTATAATTGCCATTATTGTAATATATCATTCAAAAAGTTATGTGTCTATACACTTGATTTTATTTATGATATTATTATTTTCATTGTTAAATTAGGGAAGTTTGATAAAAGCTTTACTGAAAAAATCGAGCTAAAAAGTCAATCTAAAAATATATTTTCTTGTGACTTTTGTAGGAGTTATAAAATGGCAAATAACGAAGAAAATCAACATGCATGCACTTTAGACAAAATTATTAGTCTTTGTAAGAGAAGAGGTTTTGTTTATCAAGCATCTGAAATTTATGGCGGACAAGCTGGTGCTTGGGATTACGGTCCTCTCGGAGTTGATTTTAAAAGAAATATTCAAAATGCCTGGTGGCATTATATGACACAACTTCATGATGATGTTGTAGGTCTTGACTCTGCAATTTTTCAACATCACACAACTTGGAAAGCATCTGGCCATGTTGATTGTTTTTCCGACCCAATGATTGATTGTCTTGAATGTAATGCTCGTCATCGTGCAGATAAATTAATTGAAGATTGGTGTTCCTCAAATAATTTTACAACAGATAAGCCGGTAGATACGATGACGCATGAAGAAATGAAATCGTTTATCGATGAACATATAAATTGCCCGACATGTGGTAGCAAAAATCGAAAATATACTGCTGTTCGAGAATTCAATCTTATGTTCAAAACATATCAAGGACCTATTGCTGACGATTCACATTTAATTTATCTTCGTCCAGAAACTTGTCAAGGAATTTTCACAGATTTTAAAAGCATCGTCCAATCAAATAGAATGAAAGTTCCTTTTGGAGTTGCTCAAGTTGGAAAATCGTTCCGTAACGAAATTATTTTCAAAAACTTTATTTTTAGAACTTGCGAATTTGAACAAATGGAAATGGAATATTTTTGCAAACCCGGAACTGAAGATGAAGTGTTCGAGCGTTGGCGAAATGACCGATGGGCATTTTATCTTAAATATGGAATTCCAGAAAAACAACTTAAGTGGCATCATCATGATAAACTTGCTCATTATGCAAAAGATGCTTACGATATTACTTACAATTTTCCAATTGGTTTTGAAGAAGTTGAAGGAATTCACTCGCGTACAGATTTTGATCTTTCTCAACATATGAAATATTCAAAGAAAGATATGTCTTATATTGACCAAGAAGATGGCAATAAAAAATATATTCCATACGTAGTTGAAACTTCTGCTGGATTAAATCGAAACTTTTTGATGTTTTTGTGCGAAGCTTACGAAGAACAAAATGTTTCCCAAGAAGAAGGAAAAGAAGATTACAGAACAGTTTTGCATCTTGATCCTCGCCTTTCTCCAATTACAGTTGCAGTTCTTCCTTTGATGAAAAAAGACGGACTTGATAAAAAAGCAAAAGAAATTCAGCATTTGCTTAAAGAAGATTTTGTTACGGATTATGATACATCCGGAACTGTTGGAAAACGTTATCGACGCCAAGACGAAATTGGAACTCCATTCTGTGTAACTGTTGATTATGACACAATTCAAGAAACAAAAGAAGATGGTTCTAAAAACGAATTGTTCAATACAGTTACTGTTCGATTCCGTGATTCAATGGAACAAGAGCGTGTTAATCTTGATGATTTAGTTCCATTTATCCATAAAGCAATCCGTGATTATAAACCACCAAAAAGAAGTGATCGTTAATATTTTAATGTTATGGAATATTTTTGTTTAGGTAAGTCGAATCTTTTAGTTAGCCGTGTTGGATTTGGTGCAATGTCATTGAATAAAATTGACACAGAAGAAAATGCGGCGATTTTAATTCACAAGGCTTACGATGCTGGAATTAATTTCTTTGATATTTCTCATTCTAATAGAGAAAGCGAAAAACGTCTTGGTGCTTGCCTTGCTGGAATTCGGCAAAATGTAATTCTTGCAACAGAAACTAATGCTTGGACAAAAAAAGAAATATTTCAAGATCTTGAAGATAGTCTTTTTTCTTTGCAAACAGATTATGTTGATTTGTTTCAATATGAATTTATCGATGAAAAATATCTTGATTTAAAAGAACTTGAAAAAAATTTTTCGATATTAAAGGAACGTGGAAAAATCAAACATTGTGGATTTGTAACTCAATCTGTAGAAATCGCAAAAAAAGTTCTTGTTGCAGATTTTTTTGAAACAATTCAACTTCCTTTTAACATTTTAACAGGAAAAGATACTTTTGAAATTTTAGAACTTTGCAGAAAACAAGATGTTGGTTTTATTGCTATGCAACCATTATACGGCGGTCTTGTTCAAAATATGCCTTTAGCACAAGGATTTTTTAATCAATATGAAGATGTTATTCCTTTGTGGGGCGTTAGAAGTCTTAATGAATTAAATCAAATTCTGTATTTTAATGAGCATCCGCCAGTTGTCGATGATAAATTTAAAGACGAAATTGAAAAAATCAGAATGTTCTTTAGTTAGAAAAACTTGCTAAAAATGAATGTTATTTTGTAATGCACTTTTAGAAAGTAATTTTTAAAAGTGAATTTTTATTTATGTGGTGATTTTGTTATAGATAGATTAAAATTTTAATGCAAGCGTTTGGGCTTTATTTGTTAAGATTTTTTTTCGAGGAATTTAATGGCATCTCGAATTTCCTCTTTATTCAAAATACGAATAATTTTATTTATACTATCATCAGTTTCGATAGTTCTTGGATCTCCATCTGCTGCGGATTCTCCAAGAATTTGAACAATTGGATTTTTTGGATTATCAGGATTAACATCGCAGACTTGCCCGATTTTTCCATTTGCAAGATAAACATACGCTCCAATTGGATAAACTGAAAGGGAATAGAGCAAAGCTTTTATAACTTGTTCATTATATTTTGAATTTTGGTTTCTAAGCATTTCAACCATAGCATCGTAAGTTGAGCGAGCTTCTCGAAAATTTCGTGGTGATGAAATTGCTTCATACGAACAAACTACTGCAATTATTTTTGCGTAATCAGAAATTTTGTCAGAAACGAGATTTTGTGGATAACCTGAACCATCTTCATGTTCATGATGTTCTAGGATTGCACGTTGAATTGGAATATTAAATCCTGCTTGACTCATTACTTGATAACCTAAAAGTGGATGAGTTGCAATTTTTGCACGTTCTGCATGAGAGAATTTTTTATCTGAAAGATAAAGATATGAAGGCAATCTCAACATTCCAATTTCATGAAGAATGCAACTTACTCCAAGTTCTTGTAATTGTGTAAAATTAAGATGAAGTTTTAATCCAATTACAATTGCAAAAATTGTAGAACGCATTGCATGACTTACAAGATAATTTTTTGAACGAGTTTCGATAGATGGAGAAATGCGAAGTACATATCTTCTGTTTTCTTTTACAAAAACACAAAGTTCTTTAACTGTATCAAAAAGTTCATCTTTATTAAAATCACCATGAGTTGCAAATCGAGTATAAACAGAATGGATATAACTCATATATTCATTGTAAACATTCATTACGCCGTTAAGTCGAGATTTTTCATTGCTCGACTTTTGTGCTTTTGCGAGTGCTTCTTTTATGGAAGTATTCATAGTCGGCGTTTCTGGTTCTTTTTTTTCTGCTGAATTGTATTGTGTATCATCAACTTTGTCAGTTTCCTGAGAATCCTGATTGATTGATATTGTTGGAGCAAATTGAGTGTCAAGTAATAAATCTGTAATTCCCCAGAATTTAAGATTTTTCAATAACTCAGTTGTTACTTTTTGACCTATACCTAAAAGAAGAAATGATTTATCAAGTAACAATTCACCTTTAAAAGATTGGTCTGGTTTAATAGTATCAAGTTTAATTTGATTCATTGTAAAAAGAAGACTCCACTTCTACTTTATTACTGCGATTTTGCGTAAAATGAAAAAAATCGCAAGTTGATAAGAAGTTTGCAAGGCAAACCTTAAAGATAAAAATTTTGCCAAAAATAGTGGCAAAAATTTTTTAATCCAACTCTTACATTATCGGAATAATAATAATGCAAATTAAGAAAAATGTCATATATGTAAAGTTTTTTATAAAAAAAATAAATACTCTAAAGTATTTTTACATTCTTTCGATAATATAATTAGAACGGAATATTATCGCGGACATATAGACATCCAGATGTCTGCGTTGCCGTATTAGAAATTAAGTTGAAAAACTGTGTGAAGTTTTTCAACTTTTTTTTTGCTTTTTTAATCTTTACAGTTAAAGATATTTTTGAAATTGCAAAATTGCTTTCATAATTTGTTGATAAATAATACGACTTTGTGCAATTAATTTTAATGTCGGTTCTTGAAAGTCAGATAAGTTTTTGTAAAGTTCATCCAATTGCTCTTGAACAGGAAATACAAGAGATGCAACGTCTTTTACTTTTGAGTTTAAAATTTGATTATCAATTTTTTGAAATTCATCAAATTTTTGCTGAGCAAGTTTTTCTGCAACAAGAGGCGGTTGCTCAAGAATTTCTTGGCAATAAGAAAATCCGCTTTTTGCAATGGAATAAAGTTCTTCAAGTAAAGTTTTAAGCCGAGAAAATTCAAGTTCAAATTCTCCTTTTGAAAAACGGCAATTTTTTGCTTCAGCATTTTCGAATGCTTGTTTTTTTTGTGATTGAATGTTGTCGAATTTTTTTAGAGTGTTTAAGTCGGCAATTTTCATTCCAGGAATTTTTTGACTTTTTGGAGAAAGCGTAAAAGTTGAGATTTCAGGATATTTTGAAAATTGACTTTCAAACCACCAAGCAAAAAGTTTCATTTTGGTGTCGGTAATAATTTGATTATTAGAGTAATCTATACTTTTTTCGATTGTCGCATTAAAAAGAATTTCGCATAAAGAATTTTCCGCTGGATTTAGCTTCGTACTTGTTGTATGACTTTTTTCTTCAAAAGTGCTTCCCTTTATATGAGTTTGTTTGTTAGGATAACCAAGATCAAGTCCTGCCATGTATATTTTTTTTGCGCCGATGAATTTTGCAAAATCCCAAGCCGAAGTGGATACAGAACCGCCAGCAATGATTTTTCCAAAAGATTTTTCAGGCAAAAGCAAGTTTTCAAAATATCTTCCCAAAGGAAAAAGACTTTCACAAAAAACTTTTTTTCTGCAATTAAAACGCATTACAGATGGATATACGCTAGATTCAGTTACAAGAACTGATTCTAAAGCAGAAAGTCCTTGAATATGATTTGCGGCATAATATTGAGGATCAATAAGAATAACAAAATCAGGTACAATATTATGTTTAAGCAAAGGGCGCAAAGCAGTATCGACACAAATGATAACACTCTTGTCTTTTAATGTTGCTAATTCTGGCAAAACTTCTTGAAGTGTTGGCCCTGCAGCACAAACAATTGCAGGAATTTTTTCGTCTATCATATTCTTGTAAATATTTATTCCGTCTGAGCAAGAAAAATATTTTAAATTTTTTGTACTGTTTTTTAACCATAAAGTTGAAAATTTTTTTAATGTTGAATTATTTATATTTTGCTTTTGTTTATTTCGGTCAAACAAAGTAAAAAAATTTTTAAACCAAAGTTGCTGATGTTTTGTCTGTGAATTTTGGGTTACAATTTTTGCATTATTAAGAACTTTAAGACTGTCTAATAAAGTACAAGCTTGTTCAGGAGAAGTTTGCGTGATAATAATACATTCTGACTGATTAAAAAAAGGCGTCCAATCAAGACAACTCATCGCGGCAAAAAGAAAACTTGGTTCTGGCTCGATAATTACAATCAAATTTTTATTTTTGTTAAGTTTAGCAAATTCAATTGGCGCAAATCCTAATCCAATTCCTGCAAAAATCCAAGTAAGTCGAGAATTAGAAATTTCATCAGAGGTAAAAAGTTTTTGAACTTCCTTTTTTGGACTATAACTTGAGTGAAGAAAAATTCCGTCTTCTTTGGCACATAAACTTCCGTCTTTTGCTAAAAAAAAATTCCAAAATGGAAAAACTGTATTAAGTATTTCAAGCGAATTAGGCAATAAAATTTGATTTTCAGCAGACTGAAAAAGTGAAAAGATTTTATTGATTTCTGATTCTAAAATCTTGTACAAGTCAGGAAAACGAGTTTTCAAAAGCGTTGTATTGACAGAGAAAAAATTATTCCAAATACAAGTCAATGTCCATATTCTCCGTAATTGCAGTGCCTGCAGGTGGTTCTTGTCTTTTTACCCAACCGTTGCCATGAATTTTTACTTTAATGTCAGTTCTCTCAAGCAAGCTTAGGAGCTCGCGTTTTGATTTACCTGTAAAATCTGGCAATGTTTGTTCAATTTTTAGTTGCGAAGTTCCGTAAATCGAAACTTTTCCGCTATGAGCAACGCTTGCTGCATTACCACGATTCATTCCAAGATGATCAATAATTGTATCTGCCGATTCTTTGATTACTGGTGCAACAATGCGACTTGCAAATTGAATTCCTTGTGCCTTTTGAATTACGATGTAAAGAATAATTTCTGGCGATTCTGCAGGAAAGAAGGCAAGACAGTCTGACAAAAAATCAGTTTCAGAATAGCCTCCTTTTGAAGTATCTGCCATTTGCGCAGTTCCAGTTTTTACGCCGATAGAAATGTCTTCAAGATTTGCTCGCCAACCAATTCCTTTTTCTGCACCAGTTTGCATGCAACTTAAAATATATTTTGCAGTTTCTGGTTTTATATTTTCTTGTTTATAAACTGGTTCGTGTTGATAAAGAGTATTTCCTTCTTTGTCTGTAATTTTTGAAAGTAAAGTTAATTGAATTCCTTTTCCGTTATTTGCAATGTAAGTTGCTGCTTGCATCATTTGAATTGCCGAAACGCCAACTTCTTGTCCGATGGAGATTGTCATTTTTGAACGAGCAGACCAATATTTGTCTTTTGTATCTCGAAGTGAACCTGCAGTTTCTCCTGGAACTTCAAGAGAAGTTCTATGTCCAAATCCAAATCCTCTAAGTTTTGCAAGAAATAATTCTGTGTCCATTCTGTCTGTAATTTGTGCAGTAACATCGTTACAAGAAACTTCAAGAGCACCTCTAGCAGTTTGATAGCCGTGATTAGTAAGACAAGTGATTTTAACTTTTTCCCCAGAAGGCAAAGTTTTTTCAAAATTTCCATCGCAATAAAAAAGTTCATCTTGTCTAAAAAGTCCTTGATCGTATGCCGCTGCAATGCTAAAAATTTTAAAAACTGAGCCTGGTTCAAATTGATTCATTGCAGGACAGTCAATTGTCTGTTCTGGAGTTGCAGAAGTGTAATTATTTAAATCGACAGAAGGAAGGCTTATATAAGATAAAATTTCTCCAGTTTTAGCAGATGCTGCAAGAACCATAATATTTGCCGCTTCAGTTTCATCAAGAGCCTTTTGGGCGATTTTTTCAAGTTTGTATTGAAGATTTGCATCAATTGTTAAGAAAATATTTTCTCCTTGTTCTTGCTTTTCGCCAGAAGGTGCAGGTGGTGGCGAAAGATAACGTTGCATTGAATATTCAATTCCAGCAAGACCAGTTCCGTCATCTCCCATATAGCCAATAAGTTGTGATGCAAGAGCATTTTCTGGATAAATTCTTCCTGGAATTTTATCAAATCGCACAAAATTATATTTTTTTTCTTTACAAATTTGAGAAAGTTCTTCATAAGTTACTTGGTCAAGACGTTTTTTGATGTAAATAAATCGCCTTGTTCTGTCATTTTGTTTTGCACTATTAATAAGTGTTGTGATTGATTTTGGATCTGCAAGAATTGCAGACGAAATATCATTTGCAAATGTTTCAACATCAGTGATACTTTCTGGAGTTACACCAAAATGATAGAAATTTGTTTGAACTGCAAGAGGTTTTCCATTGCGATCAACAATAGCACCTCGTTCAATTTGGGGCGATGAATAAATTGGTTCTGGTTGTGGCAAAAAAGCGAGGCGAGCGAATGCTGCAATTGTTATAATACAGATAAGTCCTGACACAATTGCTAAAATTATGAGTCGTTTCTTAGAAAAAAAATTGTTTACCTGCATATAACTTTCCCCAAAACGTTAGAAACAGGAATAAATCCATAATCACGAGAATCAAAACTTTCTTGATAATTATCACCTACTGCAAGAATATAGCCTGATGGAACTTCACGACAATCTTTCATTTTTTGATATTGCATTGCAGAAATTGGAATTTCTTTATCAAGATTGATTATTAAACTATACTCTGAATTACTTAAATAATCTAGTGAGGCGTTTTCCGTTGCAACGCATCTTTTTACAACAAGACGATTGTCATAAAGATAAACGATAATATCGTCTTCTTTTGGTTTTGCCCATTGAACAAGAAGTTTTGCACCAAAAGGATTTGGAATTCCATATGCTGTTTTATTTACAAAAATTGTTTGGTTGTTGTTAAGAGTCGGAAACATACTAATTCCTTCAACAGTAAGAATTTCAAGAATGAAAAACTTAATAACGGCCGCAAAAATCAGACCAATAAAAATGCACCAAATATAAGATAAAGATTTTGCTTTGTTCATTATTTTATTCTAATATGTGAAATAATTTATGTCGATATAATATATATGGAAATAATCAGTTATGTGGGTGGTCGATTTGATAGTCGGCAGAGGAAAAACAATTTCAATTTTTCCGTAATGACAAGAAAATTTAAAAAACGGATTTCAAGACGAAAACCATTGCCATTCAAAACAAAAAAAAACGATGGCGCTTCTCTAAAATTTGCGTTTAATTTTGATAAAGTTTTTGTTATAACAAAACAAGCAATAAGTTTTGTAAAAAAAACTTGGTGGATTATTCTATTTGCCATGGTTTTATCTATTGTTCCAATTGGAATTTGGAAAATTGCAGCAACTCTTGAAAGTCATACAAATCCACTTATTCTCGAAAATTCAGGAAATACAGAACTAGATATTCTAAACAGAGAAATGGCAAGATTTGCAATGAATCTTGACTTTGATGTTGAAGAAGATGGTTCAATTAAAGGAAATCTTAGTTCGTATAATTTTAAGGAACCTATAAAGTTCAGTAATTATATTGTGCAAAGAGGCGAAACAATTAGTGGAATTACTAAAAAATTCGGGCTTAGCAATATTTCAACAATTATTGCGATAAACAATATTGAAAATGTTCGTGCCTTAAATGCAGGAAAAAAACTTCGTATTCCATCGGTTGATGGACTTATGTACAAAGTTAAAAGCGGAGATTCAATTCAAACCGTTGCAAAAAAATATAATGCAAATATAGAAGACATTCTTGATATTAATGATCTTGAATCTGAAACTCTTTTTGTTAATCAAGAACTTTTTATTCCCGGTGCAAAACTTGATAAAGATACTCTTCGTCGTGCAATGGGCGACACTTTTATAAATCCTTTAAAGACATTGTCTTGGCGACTTACTTCTCGTTGTGGTTGGAGAGCAGATCCTTTTACTGGAGTTAAACAATATCATCCAGGCATTGATATGGCAATTGCTCAAGGAACTCCAATCTATGCTGCATTAAGCGGAAAAGTTGTTGCTTGTGGTTGGTCAAATGTTTACGGAAATTATGTGATTATTGATCATGCAAATGGATATCAAAGTTTGTATGGCCACATGTCTAAAAAATTATGTACTCTAAATCAGGAAGTTTCAACTGGAACAAAAATTGGACTTGTAGGTTCTACTGGATATTCAACTGGAGCACATCTTCATTTTTCAGTTTACAAAAATGGAAGAGTTGTAGATCCATTGACTTTAATAAAATAGGATTATAGATTAAAATTGTAAAAAGAATGTGTTTTTTTTAAGCACATTCTTTGTGTTTAGACGCATAAAAATTAAGAGGAAAAATATGGAAGAAACATTTTCTGAAATTACGCCAAAATGTATTTGTGGCGGTTGTGGGCGTTCTATCGAAAAAAGTTTTATTTATTGCCCTTGGTGCGGAGTTTCAAAAATTTCAAATAACTCAATAATTTCAGAAACAGAAAGATTAGAGCATATTTTTAATCGTCTTGAAGAAATGCAAATTAATAATCGATTTGCAAGAATAGAAAAAATGGAAGATAAACTTGAACAACTTGAAAAAGAACTTGATGCTCTTGTATTGTGTTCGGAGATGCATAAATGAAAAAAAGTCTTTCAATTTTTGTCGCAGTATTTTTAATATCGCAATTTGGTTTTGCGGGAATTATTTTTGATAATCTTTGTATAAATTCCGACAACCAAATTCTTTATACTGTAACTCAAAATTCTCCAGGATTAAAACCATATTCTGTTCTCTTTTCTTATGAACTTCATGATGAAACATCTATTTCCGAAAAAAATCTTCCAAAAATCCTTACTTGTTATCCAGAACACCTTAATTCCCTTTATGCAGGAAAAGTTATGCAAGTTCAAAATCGTTACGGAACTGCTCTTTATGATTTTGAAAAAGATACGCTTTCTTGGATTGCTCGTTCTTCAATTATTCCAGAAAAATCAAGTTCATTAAGTCCGATTATAGCAAGCCCAGACGGAAGTTGGATTGTATTCATAAGAAAAACTTCTTCATCAACAGGCGAACTTATTATTCAAGAAGTTTCGACAGGAAGATATGTAATCCTTGATCGCGAGGCACAATACAGTTATTCAAACGTTCCTATAAAATGGTCGCCTAATAGCAAAATTTTTTTATATCAAAAAAATAATTCAATATATTTTTCTAATCCTTCAGAAATGTTTCAAGGAATTCAAATTGAAGAAAAATATCGTCGCATTGGAG
>CAZOTD010000033.1:0-13650 GCA_964582685.1 uncultured Treponema sp.
ATCGCGCTAAAAAGCCAATTCGGAAATTGATATTTCCTCATTGACTTTTTATAGGGGATTAAGATGAACAAAAGAAATTTTGTCGTAATGGCATTGTTAGTTGTATTCGGAATTTCTGGATTATTCGCTCAGAATTCAACACAAACTACCGCAACAAACGAAACAACAATTGAACAGCAAGAACCAGAATCTGATAACAGTTCTGCAATAAAATATATTGCTGCTGGAATTGCTGTTGGTCTTGCTTGTATTGCAGGTGGAATGGCAGTTGGAAAAATCGGTGCTGCCGCAATGGGCGCTATGAGTGAAAACGCTGAACTTTCAGGTAAAGCACTTCCATTTGTTGGACTTGCAGAAGGAATTTGTCTTTGGGGATTTCTTGTTGCACTTTTGATTATTATTCTTTAAAAAAAAATTAAGGTTTAAATTTGGAATATTACATTATTGGCGAGCGTGAACTTGTTTTGGCTTTTGCTCTTGTTGGTGTTCAAGGAACTTATGTTTCTAATAGAACTCAAGCACTTGATGCATTTAATAAAATAACAGGCAAAGGCACACTTGTTTCTGCTCCTGTAAGTTCAGATATCCCTAAAGTTCTCATTTTAACAGAAGATGTTTCTGTTATGATTGAAGATGAAGTAAGCGATTGGCAAGTTCAAGGAAAATTTCCACTTATTGTAGAAATTCCTGGAGTTCAGGGAAAAATCTCTGGCAAAAAATCTCTTACAGATTCAATTCGTGAAGCAATCGTAGTTCGTGTTTGATTTTTTTAAATGCGAAAAAAATGTAAGGAAAAAAATATGGAAGAACTAAAATCTACAGATGTTCTCGATAAAGAAATTCAAGACGACGCAAGAAAAAAAGCGGAAAAGATTTTACGAAATGCTGATATTCAATGTGAACAGATTTTGGCACAAGTCGATTCTCGCCTTGAAGAATCAAAAAAAGAAAAAGAAGCATTTTTTAATCAGAAAGCAAATCAAGTTAAGAAGGATCTTGATTCAAGTTTACCACTTGAAAAATCACGCTTTCTTGTTTCGCACATAAGTTCTTCTGTTGCTCACGCTATTAATAATTATTTAAAAACACTTTCTCAAGAAAAAAGATTTAATCTTGCAATTTCTTTGCTTTCGCGTTTTAAAAATCTTATTTCTGGAAAAACATTTGACGCAACAGTTTACGGCTTTGACTGTGGTTTTGTAAAAACTCAACTTGAAGACAAAGTAAAAATTGCAAATTGTTCGTCAGTTGATTTTGCAAAATTAAGTCAAACTGCAATCGAAGGAATTGATATTCACGAAGGAATAATTCTTACTTCTGAAGATGGAATTATAAAAATCCGATTGACTTTGGAAGAATTATTTTCTGAAGTAATTGATAAATATAAAAATGAATTAGCAGTTACTTTGTTTGGTGGGAGGCTGCCAGAATGATTCAAGGTAAAATTACTCGCATCGCCGGTCCAATTGTCTATGCTGACGGTCTTGAAGGTTGTGGTCTTTATGATGTTGTTCATGTTGGAAAAAATAAACTTATCGGTGAAATTATTCGCCAAAATCAAGGCAAAGCCGTAATTCAAGTTTATGAAGACGACACAGGTATGAAAATCGGAGAAACTGTTGAATGTACTCAAGCGCCACTTTCTCTAAAATTAGGTCCAGGCTTAGTCGGAACTATTTACGATGGAATTCAACGTCCATTAAAAGAAATGTTTGAAGACAAAGGTTCTTTTCTGTTGCCAGGACAAAGAACAACTCCAATTGATAACAAAAAGCAATGGGAGTTTGTCGCACTTGACGGAATTTCGCAAGATTCAAAAATTAAAATTGGAATGTCACTTGGAACAGTTAGAGAAACTAATTCAATTATTCATTCAATTATGGTTCCTCCTTATATCAAAGGAAAAATTCTTAAGACATTTAAAGGAAGTGGTTCATATACAGTCGATGATGTAATTGCTACAACAGAACTTGATGAAGAAATTAAACTTTCGCAAAATTGGCCTGTTAGAAAACCTCGTCCTTATGCCGAAAAACTTAGCGTAACAGAACCACTTCTTACAGGACAGCGCGTAATAGATATTTTCTTTCCTTTATCAAAAGGAGGAACAACTGCAATTCCAGGTGGATTTGGAACTGGAAAAACTATGACACAGCACGCTGTTGCAAAATGGTGTGATGCAGATTTAATTATTTATATTGGTTGTGGCGAGCGCGGAAATGAGATGACAGATGTTCTTACAGAGTTCCCAGAATTGATTGACCCAAGAACTGGTCGCTCATTAATGGAACGCACAATTTTGATTGCAAATACTTCTAATATGCCAGTTGCGGCACGTGAAGTTTCTCTTTATTCTGGAATTACGCTTGCCGAATATTATCGCGATATGGGAATGGCAGTTGCAATTATGGCAGATTCAACTTCTCGCTGGGCGGAAGCTTTGCGCGAACTTTCTGGTCGTATGGAAGAAATGCCAGCAGAAGAAGGATTCCCTGCATATTTGCCAACACGACTTGCAGAGTTTTATGAACGTGCCGGGCGTGTAACTTCTCTTTCTCAAAAAGAAGGAAGCATCTCAGTAATTGGAGCAGTTTCTCCTCCCGGTGGAGATTTTTCTGAACCTGTAACGCAACATACAAAAAGATTTATCCGTTGTTTTTGGGCTTTGGACCGCGAACTTGCAAATGCCCGACACTATCCTGCAATAAGTTGGATTGATTCTTATTCAGAATATGCTGAAGAAGTAAAAGATTGGTGGGAAAAAACAAATCCTCAATGGGCAGATGTAAGATTTAAAGCACTCGATCTTTTAAAAACAGAACAAAAACTTGAGCAGATTGTTCGACTTATCGGACCAGATGCACTTCCTGATTCTGAGCGTCTTGTTCTTATTACTGCCGAAATGATTAAAAACGGATTTTTGCAACAAAATGCTTTTGATCAAGTTGATGCTTATTGTTGCGTCGAAAAACAAATTAAAATTCTTGTGCTTATTATGAAATTCTATGAAAAAGCACTTTCAGTTGTAAAAGCTGGAGCACCGCTTGCAAAAGTTTCTGCATTAAGTTGTCGAGAAAAAATTGTTCGTATTAAATCTTTGATTAAAAATGATGAACTAGATAAAATTAACGAAATTGAAACTTTGCTTGACGAAGAATTTGGTTCTCTTGAACGCATTTATCAAGTAACGGAGGCTGCTGTATGAAAGGCGTAGAATATCGTGGCGTAGAATCAGTTGACGGACCAATCGTTATTGTAAAGCGTTCAGAAAATGTTTCGTTTAATGAAACTGTTTATGTCAGAGATAGATTTGGTCAAAAACGAACTGGTCGTATAATTGATTTGTCTAGTGAAGTTGCTATCGTTCAGATTTTTGGTACAACAACCGGAATTGACTTAAAAGATTCTACTGTTGAATTTTTGGAAGAACCACTTGAACTTCGTGTTGGAACAGATTTGCTCGGTAGAATTTTCAATGGACTTGGGCAACCAATCGATGGTTTTGCACAAATTATTTCTTCACAAAAAGTTAATATAAATGGAAATCCGATAAATCCTTATGCTCGTATTTATCCGCGCGATTTTATTCAAACAGGAATTTCGTCAATCGACGGAATGAACACATTGATTCGTGGACAAAAACTTCCAATTTTTTCAGGCAATGGACTTCCACATAATAGGCTTGCTGCACAAATTATAAGACAAGCAAAACTTCGCTCAAGTGATGATCAGTTTGTAATGGTATTTGCTGGAATGGGAATTAAATATGATGTTGCAAGATTTTTCCGTGATACATTTGAAGAATCTGGAGTTTTGTCAAAAGTTGTAATGTTCCAGTCGCTTGCAGATAGTCCTTCAATTGAACGCATTATTACTCCACGTTGTGCTTTAACTGCGGCAGAATATCTTGCTTACGAAAAGGGAATGCATGTTCTTGTCGTTTTAACTGATATGACAAATTACTGCGAAGCATTACGTGAAATTTCTACAACTCGTGGTGAAGTTCCAGGACGCAAAGGTTATCCTGGATATTTGTATTCCGACCTTGCAGAAATTTATGAGCGTGCAGGACGAATCAAAGGTTCACAAGGTTCGATTACTCAAATTCCAATTTTAACAATGCCTAACGATGATATAAGTCACCCGATTCCAGACTTGACAGGATATATTACAGAAGGCCAAATTGTTCTTGACAAAGAACTTTCGCAAAAAGGAATGTATCCGCCAGTTGCAGGGCTCCCTTCTTTGAGTCGTTTGATGAAAGACGGAATTGGAGAAGGAATGACACGAGAAGATCATGCAAATGTTTCAAGTCAACTTTTTGCGTCGTATTCAAAAGTAAAATCAATTCGTAATCTTGCAGCGATTATTGGCGAAGAAGAACTTTCAAGTATGGATAAACTTTACTTAAAATTTGGCGAAGCATTTGAACAACAGTTTTTGACTCAAGGCGAATACGAAAATCGTTCAATTGAGCAAACTCTTGATATTGGTTGGAAAGTTCTAAAACTTCTTCCAAAAGACGAACTTGTTCGTATTAAACCAGAATATATCGAAAAATATCTTCCAGAAGATGAATCTGAAAAATACGAATCTGGTATTATAAAAATTAAAGGATAAAGAATAACTGCGTATTTATGTGCTTTTATTGAAAATGAAAGTGCATAAAGGTTTATCTAAAATTGTGGCATAAGTTTTTTTTGGAGTAAAAAATGGCAAAATATAATCTTGCGCCCACAAAGTCAAATCTTCTCGCAATGAAAGAGCAACTTGCTGTTTCTCAAAATGGTTACGAACTTCTTGAGCAAAAGCGCGAAATTCTTGTTATGGAATTGATGCACATGGTCGACAAAGTAAAACTTCTTGAACAAGATATTGATGCACTTGTAGACAAAGCGTATCCGGCATTAAAAAGAATGTTGATGCAAGTTGGTGGTGACAGAGTTGAACAACTTTCAAACGGCGTAAAATATGAATATAACATTAAAGAAAAATTTGCAACAATTGCTGGAATGTCTTTTCCAACGATTGATGTAACACTTCCAGAAAAACAACTTTTTTATTCCGCTTTGGGAACTTCGGCTTCAACTGATCAAGTTATTTCATACTTTTTTGAACTTTTAAAGTTGCTTACAGATATGGCGTCAATTAGAACAATCGTATGGCGCCTTGCAGGAGAGGTTAAAAAAAATCAGCGTCGTGTTAATGCTCTTTATAAAATGGTTATTCCTCAAACAAACGAAACTGTAAAATACATCGAAGGAGTTCTGGACGAACGAGAACGAGAAAATGTCTTTGTCTTAAAAGCCTTGAAAAATAAAAAAGGAAAATAGAGAGGTATCTATGAGCGTAAGTCTTGTAAAAAACATCGTGGTTGCGATTAACGGTTCACAAAGTTCTATTCATGCTGCAATGTATGGAATTATTATTGCAAAGCAACTGAAAGTGAACTTGAAATTCGTTTATGTTGTCGATATTGCTACAATCAAACGTTTGACACTTGGCCATTTCCTTATTGACGAAGAAAGTTCAATGTACGAAAAAAATCTTACTTCTGACGGCGAAAAATATCTTGATTATGTAATTGAACTTGCTCGTGATAAAGGCTTAAAAACAGAAGGTGAACTTAGAAAAGGTTCAGTTTGTCTTGAAGTTGTAAATTGCGTAAAAGAAACACAAGCAGAACTTCTTTTGCTTGGCGGTGAACATAGTGTATCGACAAAAAGTTATTCTTGGGAAAATACAAATAATTCACTTTCTCTTGCAAATCGCGAAATTATTGCAAATGCTCCTTGTTGTGTTCTTGTCGTAAATGATAATAATATTGAGCATCAATATAATCATCTATAGAAATTCCTTTATAGGAAAGTAAATTGGAAGACTTATACAAAGTTCTTGGCGTAAACCAAAATTCAACTTTAGCAGAAATCCGCCGAGCATATCGAAAAAAAGTAAAAGAATTTCATCCAGATAAAACTGGGACGCATAATACTTCTGAACGATTTGCAAAAGTAGTTCAAGCATATCGCATTTTATCTGATACAAAAAGTCGCAAAATTTTTGATTCCTCATTTTGTGCAAATAAAATTTTCAAAACTAAAAATAAAACTTCTTTTGATTATCGAAAATGGCTTATTGAGCGACAAGATTACGAAAGTCGTGCCAAACTTATTATTTTTGATTTAATGCATGAGCGTGAACAAGATGCTGTTCAAGAATATAAACGAATGGTTACAGAACACGCTGATTTTAGTTTAAGGCATTGGTTCACTCGGGAAAATTTTATGGATTACGGATATATTCTTTGTGAAGAATTGGCTTGGCGCGGCGAATATTACGATGCATTTTTGTTACTTGAACAAATTATTCAATTGGAGAGGCGAGTAAATTATTTTAGACTTTTTTTTCCAGAAGTAATTGCATTTACAAAATTAATTTTGCATACTAAACTAGATGGAGTTGTTAATGATGAACTTGCTTTAGATGCTTGGGAACGTGCTTTGGATTTGGAATTAGGGGCAAAAGAAGATGCCTTTTTGTTAAACAAAATGTCGCAAGCGTACAGACGAATTGGAGATGAAACAACTTCCTTAATTTGTCTTGCAGAATCTAAAAAAATATTACAAAGTATATAATAATTAGGAATAAAAAAATGATTAGACTTAAAAATGAAGACGAAATAAATGCAATCAGAAAAAGTTGCCAACTTTTAGCACAAATGTTCAAGGAAGTAATTCCTCAAGTAAAAGCAGGAATGTCGACAAAACAAGTTGATGATATTTGCAAAAAATTTATTATCGGGCACGGAGGAAAACCTGCTTGGTATCAAGAAGGTTTTCCGGGTGCTGCTTGTATTAGTATTAACGAAGAAGTTATCCATGGAATCCCTTCTGCAAAAAGAATAATTGCCGACGGCGACATTGTTAGTCTTGATGTTGGAATTAATCTTGACGGATATATTTCTGATTCGACACATTCAGTGCTTGTTGGAAATGTATCGCCTAAAGTAAAAAAACTTGACGAAGTAACGCTTGAAGCACTTCAAGCAGGAATTGACGCTTGTCGTGTTGGTAACAGAATTAAAGATATTTCTAGAGCAGTTTACGATGTTGTTGCAAAACACGGATATGGAGTTGTTTACGATTATTGCGGACATGGAGTTGGACTTGATGTTCACGAAGATCCAAGTATTCCAAATGTTCCAAATTGGGGTGGTGCAAATCCAAGAATTCAAGCCGGAATGGTTTTAGCAATTGAACCGATGATTAATCTTGGAACAGCAGATGTAATAACTGCAGAAGATGGCTGGACAGTCTTAACAGCCGATGGGCTTCCTTCTGCACACGAAGAACATACTGTTGCAGTTTTTGAAGACCATACAGAAATTCTTACAAAATTGTAACCAATTTTTAAAATTTTTATTATCTTTATATACACAACGATATAGACAAAAACAAAATTTTTTTTTGTTAACATTTTTATTTTTTATCGTAGGAGGAAAAAATTGAAAAAGAAAATATTTTATGTTGTAGGTTCTCTTATTCTTGCAGTATTAGCATTTATAAGTATTTCATTATCTGTTCGTGGAATTAAAAATCGCGGAAGTGCAAATACAGTTTTTGCTCAAAGTTCAAGTATAGCAAAAGGCGAATCTTCTGTTAATGTTAGCAAAGAATCGCTTGGCGTTATCGAAGCCTTGCAGAATGTTAGTCGTGCTGTTTGTCACGATGTTCTTCCATCTGTAGTAGAAATCGATGTTACAGAAACAAAAAAACGCAGAAAAACTCCTTTTGATGATATTCCATATTTTTTCTTTGGAGCACCAAGAAATGATTCTGCTCCAGAAGAATATCAAGAGCAAGGACTTGGCTCTGGCGTAATTATTCGTCGCAAGGGCAAAACTTATTATGTTCTTACAAACAATCATGTTGCAGGAACTGCAACTGAAATTTCTGTTAGTCTTAACGATGGACGTCGTTTTGACGGAAAACTTGTTGGTGCTGATCAGCGAATGGATATTGCTCTTGTTTCATTTGAATCTGACGATGAAACAATTCCACTTGCAACTTTAGGCAATTCTGACGATGTGTTCCCTGGTGATATTTGTTATGCTATGGGTGCTCCACTTGGTTATAGCCAATCGGTAACTCAAGGAATTGTAAGTGCAACAGGTCGTTCTGGAAATGGAATTGGAAACATAAACGATTTTATTCAAACAGACGCCGCAATTAATCAAGGGAATTCTGGCGGTCCACTTTTAAATATTTATGGACAAGTAATTGGTATTAATACTTGGATTGCTTCTGCATCAGGTGGAAGTATCGGAATCGGATTTGCAATTCCTATAAACAACGTAAAAAATGCTATCGATGAATTTATTGTTAACGGAAAAATTACTTATGGCTGGATTGGTGTAAGCCTTACAAGTATCAGAGAAGAGTATAAAGAATCTCTTGGTGTAAAAGGAAAAGATGGAGCATTTGCTTCGCAGATTTTTATTGATAGCCCAGCACAAAAAGCAGGATTAATAGCTGGCGACTTTATTGTTGAACTTAACGGAAATAAAGTTAAATCTGTTGATCAACTTGTTCGTGATGTTGCAGTTCTTCCTGTTGGAGAAAAAGTAAGAGTCAAAGTGATTCGTGGTGGAAAAAATGTTGACCTTACAATTAATGTTGAAGAAAGAAAAGATTCTGTTACACAAGATGATACAAAACTTTGGCCAGGATTTATTGCACTTCCTCTTACCGAAGATGTAAAAAAACAAATTAAACTTACAGAAAATATAAAAGGCGTTGCAGTTGCAAATGTAATTCCAAAATCTCCAGCAGCATCTTTAAGACTTCAAGAAGGCGAAGTAATCACCGCAGTAAATGGCAAAAAAGTTACAAACCTTCAAGAATTCTATGCTGCGATTGATTGGAATAATCTGACATCGCTTCAGTTTGATGTTTGGAGTGAATCAGGAACTATAACAACGGCTACATGGAAAAAGAATTAAGTTCTTTAGAAAAATCAACAGAAAAATCAACGCTCCGTAAACAAATTAAAGCGGAGTTAGTTGATTTTATTTCAAATCAAAAATTAAAAACAGATGCACAAGAAAAAGTTGCATCTGTTTTCTTATCAAGTTCACTTTATAAAAATACAGATTTTATTTTTTGCTTTATTTCAACAAAAAATGAAATTTCAACTTTTAAAATTCTCGAAACTGCACTCAATGACAAAAAAACAATTTTAGTTCCAAAAGTAAAAAGTCAAAATTCAAAAATTGACCAAGTCACGTTTGATAGACAAACAATCCAAACTGACAATTTTTTGCTTAAAAGGCAAAATTCAAAAATTAACAAAATGGATTTTTTTTATCTTAAAAATATTCCGATAAAAGACCAAACAGAAAAAGGCTCGTTTGGAATTCTTGAGCCAAAATCAAATTTACAAAAACTTGAATTTAATCAGATTCCAAAAAATGCTCTTATGATTATTCCAGGAATTGCTTTTACAAAAAATGGCGGACGACTTGGCAAAGGCAAAGGATTTTATGATATTTTTTTAGACGAACTTTTGGTAAAGAGCAAAAACTTTTGTCAATCTGGAATTAAAGTTGGAATTTGTTTTGACATTCAAGTAAAGCAAAAAATTCCACTTGAACAACATGATAAAAAAATTGATTTTTTAATTACAGAAAGTGGAATTTTTGATTGCAAATTAAATTGATTCGTGCGGAGGGTTTTATACCTTGACGCAAGCGTTCGAGGTATCGTTCATTTGCGAAAAATGTAATTTAATACAATTTATGGTTTAGTTTTTTAATGTCGCCAATTGTTTTAATGCTATCGTTCGGTGTGAGAAAATTAGAATTATTCTATAGCACAATTTTAGTTTTTCATTTTAGTTTTTTAATGTCGCCAATTGTTTTAATGCTCTAATTGCGAAACCATTTTTAATGCATAATTATTTTTTGGATAAATCTCAAGTGCTTTTTTGTACCAATAAATTGCAGTTGAAAAATCTTTTAATTTGCTACAAGCATCAGCGATTGCAGTTGTAAAAAAATAAATGTCAAAGTTTTCTTTTGCAAGTGATGAATTATTGAAAAACGTCTGCATTTTATTTAAGCCTCTTGTGTAATTTGCAAAAAACGCTGGTGCATAAATATCTTGTGCATATTGGTAATAATAAGCAGTCGTGTTTAATGGATTTTTTTCGATTGCCTTTTTTGCGTAAGAACTAACTTTAAGACCATTTAGTAATATGTAACTTGTATTTTTTACAGTGCAGTTAGAAGAAATTCCCATTGTAAGAATTAAATATGCGTCAGAACCAGAACGTATTTTTAGTGCGCTTTCTGCAAGCAAAATTGTTTTGTCAAAATGAGAGGCAGCATTTGCTTTTGTTTGCTTTACTTGTTGCGTTAAATTTTGCGTATTGTCAGAAGTGTCTGTCATACTTTTTATACTTTCAATTCCGGTTAAATCATAATCGCCCATAATATACATTCCAAGATAAAATTGACAGCGCGCTTGATGAACAAGATTTTGATATTCATCAAAATCTATTGGAACAGAATTTAGTGCATTTTGATATAAAGAATTTGCTTGAGTTTGAGAAGAAATTTCATTGTTATAATATTTATTGATAAAAGTCAAAAGACTTTTTGTAAATGGAACATCGCGTTTTGAATTTTGGGCAAAAACAAGCGATGCACACATAAAATAAAAAAATAAACCTAAACATTGAATACTTTTCATAAAAACTCCAATAAAAGTCTGTATTTTTTTTGATAATTCAAATAAATAAAATAGTTGAGTTATTCTAATTGCTTAATAAAAAAAAGTCAAAACTTAATTTTATCGATTGGCGGATTTTTAATTGGCAGATTTTCAATTAGCAGATTGTCGATTGGCGAATTGTCGGTTGATAGATTTTCAATTAGCAAACTTTTGGTTGGCGGATTTAATTGAACGAGTTTTAACTATATGCTATATTTAATTGAAACTTATTTGCGATTTTCACTTTGTTGCAAAATCGCGCTAAAAAGCCAATTCGGAAATTGATATTTCCTCATTGACTTTTTATAGGAGATTTGGATAAAAACTTTGTCTAAATCGCACTAAAGTTTTTATCTTAATTATCTTGGGAGGAAATATGTATATAACTTGTCTTGATTTGGAAGGCGTTCTTGTTCCAGAGATTTGGATTGCATTTGCCGATACTGTTGGAATTCCAGAACTTAGAAGAACAACTCGTGACGAACCTGATTATGATAAACTTATGAAATATCGAATTGATATTTTAAAACAACACAAACTTGGATTAAAAGAGATTCAAGCAACAATTGAAAAAATAGAGCCACTTTCTGGTGCAAAAGAATTTCTTGATGAACTTCGTTCTTGTTGTCAGACAATTATTATCAGTGATACATTTGAACAATTTGCTGGCCCTTTAATTAAAAAACTTGGAATGCCTACAATTTTTTGCAATACGCTCGAAGTTGCTTCTGATGGCGAAATTATAGGTTATAAAATGCGTTGCGAAAAAAGCAAACTCACAACTGTAAAAGCACTTCAATCAATTGGATACGAAACAATTGCTAGTGGAGATTCTTTTAACGACCTTGGAATGATTCAAGCGTCAAAAGCGGGATTTTTATTTCGTGCTCCACAAAATATTATAGAAGAATATCCGCAATTTATGGCGTTTACAGAATATTCAGAACTTTTGAATGCAATTAAAAATGTTATTTCAAAATAATTTTGCTTAGAACTTTTCCTATTGGTTCTTGGATAACAAGGTTCGCAAAATTATCCAATTGTGTCGAACCTTTGTTAAGCAAAACTAAATATCTTCCTTGAAAAAATCTGACAAAAGATGCGGCTGGATAAACGACTAAAGATGTTCCTCCAATAATTAAAGTATCCGCAGCAGAAATTGCTTTAATTGATTTTTCGACAATTGTGTCATCAAGATTTTCTTCGTAAAGAACAACATCAGGTTTTACAATGCCATTACATTTTGTGCAATGTGGAATTTGGTCTGGTGCATTTTCACTTTCTGCAATAAATTTTTCATCGTAAAAACTGTGACATTTTAGACAATAATTTCGTAATGTACTTCCGTGAAGTTCATAAACTTCTTTGCTTCCTGCTTTTTGGTGCAAACCATCAATATTTTGTGTAACGACCGCTTTTAATTTTCCTCGTTGTTCAAGTTCTGCCAATTTATAATGTGCTGCATTTGGTTTTATGTTTGAAGGCAAAAGTTTTGCTCTGTAAAATCTGTAAAATTCTTTTGTATTTTGAAAGAAGAACGAATGGCTGATAATTGTTTCTGGCGGATATTTCCATTCTTGAGAATAAAGTCCATCGGTACTTCTAAAATCTGGAATTCCAGATTCAGTTGAAACGCCCGCTCCGCCAAAAAAAACAATGTTAGAAGACTTATCAATAATTTCTTGAAGCTTTTCAATTTTTGATTCAAGCTCTTGATTTAAATTTTGTTCCATAAAAATCCTCCAAAACAAATATCACACATTTGCATAATTTTTTTTCATATTGCTATTTATAACATATAAATTATGCTACTGATTTATAAATCTTCACTTTTAAATAATACTTTAATCAAGCCAAAAATCAATCAAAATCCATTATATAAGACATATTGAATGTGGATATGATTCTCCTATTAGGATAAATATATCAAATTGTTGATAAAATGAACGAACCTCGACGCAAGCGTTCGAGGTATGAAAGCCTCCGCACGAATCAAAAATTATGTGCCAAAAATTATGTTGCAAATTAATAAATTTTTGCTATAATTGGCAATGTTGAAAATAATTTATATAACTTTTATATGAATATACCATAGGAGTTTAAGATAAAAACTGCCTAAAATGTCGTCAGTTTTTATCTTTTCAAGTTTGCGTTGCAAACTTTTATATAACATGCGTTTCTTTATTTCGTTACAGAAACGTGCTAAAAAGCCAATTCGGAAATTGATATTTTCTCATTGACTTTTTATAGGAGGTGTTATGAATAAAAAACTTGCTGTATTTTTTATCGCCTTGGCTTTTGTTTGTCCATCGATGTTTGCACAGCAAGTGCCAGATTCATCTGAAAATATTTTGTCTGAATCTAATGTTTCTCAAATTCCAGATTCTTCAAAATCAGAAAGTCAGATTGGCGGAACTCTAGGATTTAACATTTCAGTTTTGGGATTTGCCGTAAAAGGTTCTTTTGAATCAAATGAATTGGAAGTTGGACTTGAAGTTCCAATGATGTTGCAATCATCTTATTCTAGTACTTATTCCGGCACTCAAAATAAATACTTTGGTCTTGCACTTTCTCCATTTTTTGGCTGGGTAGATAAACCTAAACGCTTAGGTTGGCAAAATAGACTTGGTGCTATGTATACTTATTTTTTTCCTGAATATTTGGACATTTCTCCAATTTTTAATGGAATGAATCTAGGTAACCAAGGTGCACAAATGGTAAGTTTGTATTACAATGGAACTATAAAATTCAACAAAACATTTGGTCTTGAAGTTGGAACAAAATTACCGCTCGTTATTTTTTCTGACAAAATATTATTAACGGCAATAGATCCATATTTTGGTTGGTTTTTCTGGGCTTCAATGTTCCTTAATACAGG
>CAZOTD010000034.1:0-13449 GCA_964582685.1 uncultured Treponema sp.
TTAAAAATGCAGACAGCATTTTAAGTGTGACTCTGCGAAAAAATCAGTTCTCTCAAGAAGAGAATTCATTCATTGGACGTGTTACAAGAAACACAGTAACTCTTGAAAATTTAATTGCAGCAATTTCAGAAAAGAATCCCGGTATTAGTCCGTATATGATTCAACATGTGGCAAATCTTTTGGGAGATGAAATGCTCAAATCCTGTCAAAATGGAAAATCTGTTGATATGCTTGGACTTGGAACTATGTACATCAGTGTTGCAGGTGGCATAAACGGGGAAAATCCTGCAGAATCAAGTATTCCGGGATTTAAACTTAACTTTACACCAAGTACTCGGGCACAAAAAACTGTAGACAGCCTTAAGGTTGATAAAGTCATCATTGCAGATTCAAATCCTGTAATAGACAGAATAATCAACACTTTTAATCAGAATGAAGAACGAAATCTGATAAAAGGAAAAGGCGTTAAAATTACCGGCACAAAACTTAAAGTAATAGGCGAAGATGCCGGCATTTGGTTTGCTCCTCTTGATTCCGACAAAAATGTCAGCAAAGACGAATCTTCTTGGACAGAAGTTGCAAAAGAAACCATAAGCCAAAACAAGCCTAAATCACTTGAATTTTATGTACCAGAAAGTCTTACAGAAGCAGAATACAGAATCGTAATCCGCACAAGACACTGCAATAGCACAAAAGAACTAAAATCTGCTATTACAGCAATCAGTAAAATTGTAAATATTGCAGAACTAGAGAGTGTGTGAATCCTTTTTTTGTAAATTCAGTAGAATGCGATAAAAAAGATTAATGTGGGTATATCCTACAAGCATCTACTGGGAGCACCATTTTAGCAGCCGCTAAAATGGTGCTCCCACTTTTTAACGCTCCTTTAAAAACAGTACTACAAAAATTTGCAATTTGTTTGTGCGGTTTTAAACGTTGATTTTTTTTTACATTTACACATTTTGACTTTTTGCTATTTAAATAAACAAAAAAAAATATTAAAATATTGTTATGTCGTTGATAAAAATGCTTACAGAACTCTTCGATTCTATTTTTAGAAGTTCATCGCCTGAAGTGCAGAAAAAGTCGAAATTGAAAAAAATTGAAAATGAACTTCGTGGACTTTCGAATGGCATTTACCGCGATGGTTTAATTCAACCAAACTTTGCAGAAATCTTACGAGTTCTTTATATCAACACACGTCCAATTGCCAAAATTCTCGAAAGCACAATTGACAGCAATGACATCAAACGCAATACACGTTTTGAGTTTCAATTAATTGTTTCTTGTTATTCAGAAGAAGACCAGCAAATTTTAAAATCGCTTGAATACGAATCTCGCAAACAAGAAGTTATCGATGCAGAACAAGAAAACACTTCGACTACAAGAATTTTTGATGACCAACATCGCCGTCTTGAAAAAATTATTCACGAACTTAATTCTAAAGAATTTATTGCAATGGATACAGTTTTTGTAAAATTAAAACAACTTATAGAATTATGTCATTTTAATTTTATAACTCCTTTAAAAGCGTTCGATGCAAAATATGATCCTAACAATCCTACAAGTCAGCCTGCCTTTGTTGCATTACCGCCAGTTACTCTCGAAAATGTTTTTCAAGATCTTTACTACATTATCGCTGACTTTCAAATGACAATGCCAGTTGCAAATGCAATTATCGCACTTGCACAAATTATTGATATTAATTCGATGAATGCCGAAAACCAGAAAAAAATCTTAGGAAACTTAAAAAAGATTGAAGGCGCTTGTCATAAAATTCTTACTCCTGAATTATTAACATCTTTAATTTGCCTTGCAAAGCAAAATCCTGATTTTGTTCCTTCAAAGGAATCTTTTTCCGCTGATACGCGACAACGATTTTCAACACAAATTCAAGAACAATATCAATCAGACGAAAGTCGCATTAAACGCGAAATTAAAGATGCAAATATCAAAACTCAACTTGAAACACTTTTTGAAGAAAAATCACTTGAAACGCTTTTTGGCTATAACGATGAACTTAATAATCTTCTTTTAGAAAATTCTTCTGTTGCACTTTCTTGGCTCACTCCTCTTAAAATTCTAAAATCATTTGTAGATTATTTTTACACAGAATCAATTAAATCTTTTTTAGATGATGTTGTAATAGAAGGATTTTTCAATAATCCAGATTATAAAAGCCAATTTTCGCAGACAGTTTTTTCTGCAAATGAAGTTAGTGTAAAAATTCAAGAGTTTGAAGATTCATTTAAAAAAGACGAACGTAACGATGTAAAAATTATTCAAAGTTATATTCTCGACAGTCATAAAGATCCAGATTTTTCTAAAAAACTTGTTTCGCAAATTAACCAAGTTAACGCAGAAGCAAAAACTCTTATTCAAAGTCAAGTTACTGCTTTATACACACTTTATCAAGAAATTGGAGATCTTCTGCAAGATGCAAAAAAAGCATCATCAGAAATTATACAAAATCTTAAGGTTTTGATGATGTCAAGCAGAAATCGCGATAGTACATATTTTCTTGAAAATACTTACGAAAAGTGGAAAGTTTTCTTTGATATAATGAGAAATTATGCTATAATTACAACAGTGGAAAAAAAATAGTGAGTGACGATAACGAATTAATAGACATAAGTCTGCAAGTTCCAATTCCCGAATCCGACTCAATGCAAGCCGCAGTTGAAATGTACGAAAAACGTATTTACGACCTTCAACAGTTACTTGAAATTTCACGTTCATTATGTTCAACACTTGAATATAGTGTGCTTATTGAGTCAATTCTTTATACTTGTATGAGTCAATTACATGTAATTGGTGCGGGAATTTTTGTATTTGATGACATTGATTCCAATTCCTTTATTTTGGATCAAAACCATCCTGGAATGGATTTTGACCCATCAATTAATTACACAATTCCAACAAACAATCCATTAATTCAATACCTTAGTTCTCACAACGAAGTTCAAACTATTGAATCTATAAAGGCAGCTTTGCCAAAAGACGAAGATATTAGCCAAATTGAATCGCTTCATCCAACTCTAATTATTCCTTTATTCCACAAAAAACGTATGGTCGGAATTCTTGTAATGGGCGAACATCTTGATTTAGGCGATGGTACTGATTATTCGGAATATGACAAAAGCCAAATTCTTGCAATTGCTTCTCTTGCTGCTGTTGCGATTAACAATGCTTCGCTACTTGAAAAATCAAGTACAGATATGATGACACATCTAAAGATTAAATACTTTTTCTTTAATTTGCTTACAGACAAACTTGATATTTCGCTTTCGCAAAAACAACCTTTGGGCGTTCTTATGCTAGACATTGATTTCTTTAAAAAATTCAATGACACTTACGGACATGCTTGTGGGGATTATGTTTTAATAACTGTTGCAAAAATAATAAAATCAAGCGTAAGAGAATATGACATTGCATGTCGTTACGGTGGCGAAGAATTCACTATAATGCTTCCTAATACATCAAAAGAAGATGCCATGGCAGTTGCAGAGCGAATTAGAAAACAAATTGAGGATTACGATTTTACTTACGACGACCAACACATGAAAGTAACAATTTCAATTGGTTGTTCAGAATTTGACCCAGATATTAATCCGATTATAAACGCAAAAGATTTAGTTGAGCAAGCAGACAAAGCACTTTATGTTTCAAAACGAAACGGTAGAAACCAAGTTTCTTTTGCAGACGAGGAAATAATCAATTCAACAGAGAAGTTACACAATGACTAATTTTTTACGAAAACGATTTCGGTATACTTACTTTAATGCAACTATAATTTTAGCAGTGATTAATATAATCTTTTTTATTGCCACAAAAGTTAATCCTTTGCTTTACAATTATATGTCGATGAATCCAATTCTTGTGATAGAATACAAAATGTGGTGGCAACCAATTACATGTATTTTCATTCATGGAAATTTTGAACATTTGCTTTTTAATATGATTGGACTTGTTATGTTTGGAATCAATGTCGAAAAATCAATTGGTTCAAAAGAATTCCTTTTGTTTTATATGCTATGCGGAACTCTTGCAAGTTTATTCTCTCTTGGAATTTATATTCTTACAAATCATTGGATGATTTTTCTTATGGGTGCTAGCGGTGCAGTTTATTCAATTTTATTTGCATTTGCTGTAATTTTTCCTACCGTTCGTATTTTTATATTTGGAATCATTCCAGTTCCAGGTCCGATTTTGATTTTGATTTACACAATTATCGAAATCGGAAGTCAACTTTTTGGCATTAATGGAGGCGTTGCACATATGACACACCTTTTTGGCTTTGCTGCTGCCTGGGCTTATTTTGTAATACGAATGGGAGTTAATCCTATAAAAATATGGAAAAACGCATTCCGACATTAATTTTTCTTACATTTTTATTAGTCGCAAAATTAAATTCCCAAGAATTCACTGATAATAAAATCAGACTTTATATTTGGGCACTCAAAGATTCATACCCAGAATACACAGAAGAAGAACCTTACCAACAAGCAAAAGAACATTTAAAATCTCTTTCTGAATTTTTATTAAATGGAATGACTTACGGTTGGGATTTTGTTTACACACCAAGCGACAAACTTAGAGGCATCGACGAATATTTTGAATGTGTTCCACACAATTCGTTTGAAAATGATAAATCCAGAATTAAATATGATTCCATTTATATTCGAGAAGATAAAATTTTTTGCTGGGTGAATTTTGAACCAACTGCACAAATGAAAATCTACAAAAAGCAAATGTCAAATATTAAAAACCCACATATAATCGGACACGGAAAAGACAAAGTTTCAAAAGGTTTTGAAGGCGTTCAAAATGCCGCTCTAAATTCAATAAAAGATGGAATTCGCGAATATTATCGAAAAGTCATAAAAAATAAACCAAAGGAAATTACAGGTTCTGTTCTTATTAGAAAAGTTCCTGCAATATACATAGATTCTGGACAATATGTTGTTGAACTTGATTTTTTCTTACAAACAAGTAGAATAAAAGAGTATAATCAGTTTTAATGGAAAACTTTCTAAACCATTTTTGGAGGAAAATTATGAAAAAATTTTTGTCAATTTTAGTATGCCTTGCTGCCGTTTCTTGTTTCTATTCACAAGATGCAACACAAGAAGAATTGCTAAACGCCAAAGATCCAATGGATCGCTCGGTTCAGGTAATCACTCCTGAAAATCAGCATCTTCCTATAAATCTTGAAACAGGAAAACAAAAACCTGCATCTGTAAGAATTGAATATATTGAAAATTATGATGAAGTTCGTATTTACTACACTTGCCTTGATGTAGCATTTGATGAAAGCGACGCAACAGAAACTACACGTGCTTGTCTTGAAGATTTTAGAATTGCACACGACTATGTAAAATATACTTACGTAAAAAGAGATAGAACACGACATTACAAAGACGAACGCGGACTTAAAATGGGCGAAATGCTTTGTACTGTAAAATTCTATCGCTAATAAATCGCTAGTAATTTGGAGCTAAATTAAAAATGGATATCTCAGGAATAATTAAAAATCTTCACCCGCTGGAGATTAAAGTACTTTTAAAATATACGCAACAAGATGAATTAACTTCAGCACGATTGCAAAAAGAATTGAACTACAAAGAAGGTCATGCAAATCAGGCATTTTCTTGGCTTGGTGGGAAAGGACTTATAAAAGAAATAAGTCGCACGCCACACACTTTTTTTGAAATTACAGAATTCGGTGAAGCACTTTCAGAAAAAGGAACTGTAGAAGAACGAGTTGTTCAATTCTTAAAGGAACAAGGTTCTAAGACTTTACCTGAGATTGCAACAGGACTTAATCTTGAACAAAAAGACATTGGAAGTGCTTTTGGGCAACTTTCAAAAGATGGAATTCTTGCAATGAATTCTGAAAAAAAGGTCGAATATACTGGCAAAGAACTTCCTGCACGAATTACTTTAACTTCTAAGATTTTAAAAGCAGCGATTGCTGCTGGAAAAACTCTAAATCAAGGAAATCTTTCAAAAGATGAACTTGAAGTTATTTCTTCACTTGCAAAAAAACGCGGCGCAACAGATTCACCTTTTAGAACTTTTACGCGCGAAACTGTCGTTTACAAACTTTGTGGACAAAGCGATGATGTCGCAGCCCAACTTAAGAAAGTTGGCGTTACAGGAAATGAAATTGGCGAAATTACAACAAAAATGCTTGAATCTGGCGAATGGAAAAAAGGAACATTCCGAGCATACAACATTTCAATTCCGCCAGCAAGAAACATTCCCGGCCGAATCAATCCTTATGTTTCTTTCCTTGAATCTGTAAAAGATAAACTTTGTTCTCTTGGATTTCAAGAATTTGATGGTCCGCTTGTAGAAACAGAATTCTGGAACGGCGATGCACTTTTTATGCCACAGTTTCATGCTGCTCGAGATATTCACGATGTATATCGTATCAAAAATCCTACACACGCAAAATCAATTGAAGAACCATATTTGTCAAATGTTGCAACAATTCACGAAAACGGAGGAAATACTGGAAGTCGTGGTTGGAATTACACATTCGACAAAGATTTTACTCGTCGCTTAATTTTGCGTAGTCAAGGAACAGTTCTTTCTGCACGCCAACTTCATAAGGCAGAAATTCCTGGCAAATACTTTGGAATTGCACGATGTTTCCGCTATGATAAAGTTGACGCAACTCATCTTTCTGACTTTTATCAAACTGAAGGAATCGTTCTTGGAAAAGATGTAAATCTTAAAACACTTCTTGGATTTTTGGAAATGTTTGCAGTCGAAATTGCAGGCGCAACAGATGTAAAATATGTTCCAGGTTACTTTCCTTTTACAGAACCTTCGATTGAAGTTCATATTAAGCATCCAAAACTTGGTTGGTTTGAACTTGGTGGCTCTGGAATTTTCCGCCCAGAAGTAACAAAAGCAATGGGAGTTGATGTTCCTGTTCTTGCTTGGGGAATTGGAATTGACCGAATGGCTTTAATGGCACTCGGATTAAATGACCTTAGAGAATTGTTTAGCGAAGACATCGAAAAAGTTAGATTAAGAAAAGCAAGATAAAAAAAAGCGGCAAATTGCTAGCAATTTGTCGCTTTTTTTTATCTGTATTTTTTTTATTTTCATTCACTTTCACAATGAATCCAAGTAAGTTCGTGCTTATTGTAATTTAAATGAATTACGCGACTATTTGGAATAGTCGCAAACTTTTGAACAATGGAATAATCTATTGCACCTTGCATTTTTATCGTACAAATCATATTTTTTGTAAGCCCAGATTCAAGCCAACCTTTGACCCATTCTAAAAGTCGCTCAGGATAACAAATCACATCACTAAAAACCCAATCGCATTTGCCAATTTCACTTGGCTTTAATGTAAAAGCGTCATGTGCTCGAAAACTCACCAAAGGATTTTTCATCAATTCTGGTGAAAGTTCGGTTCGATCTACTGCATATACTTTTGCACCAAGATTCACCAAAACCCAAGTCCAGCCACCAGGGCATGCACCCGCTTCAAAACAACGCGAACTTGAATCTGGAAGTTTTGCATTGAACAAAAGTTGTGCCATTGTCAAACTTTCTTGAATTTTCAAATACGCTCGACTTGGCGGATTTTCATGGTCTTCAATGAATTCAAGGCGCCCCGCAGGCAAAAATGAAGAAGTTTTTGCTGACCCAAGAATTGTTTTGTCATCAAGAAGTGTATAAATGCCAATCGGACTTTTTGGTATTTCTGTCGGAAATTTGCGTGGCTTTAAATTGATGTAAGGAAGTTTTTCTTGAATCAAGGCAGCACGCCGAAATTTTTGATATTGATAAGGTGCCCAGCTACGTTGAATGTTTTTGAGCGCCGTTGCCGCTTGTGAAATTGACTCAAAATGAAGTAAAAATGGTTTTAAAAATGTTGTTCGTGCCCAATAAGGCAATTCTTTATCAAATATTTCAAAAGCAGAATCTTTTAATGTATCGCAAAAAATATCTTGAACGTCGTCAATGTAAAGAATATCGCCCCAGCAAGTAAATTTTAGATTTTCTGGCGAAGAATATCGTTCTTTAAGTTCTGTTTTCAAAAAAGCAAGAGCGTCTGGATAAGCAAGAAAAGCAATTCCAGGAAGATTTTCTAAATAAAATGACATTCTGATTCCACAATTTGACTTTTTACATCGTTATCGCTTTGCGATTCAAGATGAAGAAACGAAATATATTTTAACAGTGTATCAGTATCTGGAGAATGAAGAAATTTCATTCCAATATTTGTTGCACCACTTTCTTCACAAACCCAAATTGGCTGGCAAATTAATGTTAATTGCTCAGAAAGTGCTTGTTCTGTGAATTTTATTTTAATTGTATATTCGCTATCAAGCTCAACCGTTACAGGATTAGAATAATGAATTTTGCAACCTTGTGAACTGATGTCAAGCAATTTAGCAGGAAAAGTCGAGAGCTCAGAGGCTTCGACTTTTCCGAGAATTTCGTATCTAACAGATTTTCGTGATTTTGCACACATTTGTCTAATTATGAAGAATTTGAAACTTTTATTCAAGAATAAACAAGCAAAATAAGTACAAAGTGAAAAACGCAAAAAATGCAAATTTTTCCTTAAAAGCGGTCGCTAAAATGGTGTGGCCGCTTTTAAACGTTGATTAAATTACATCAAATCGCTCAACATCTTTTGAATAATCAACGCCTGCAACATCAAATCCATTTGCACTAAGGAAATCATGTTTATATCCAGCAAGGTCGCAATATTCACTAAGATTTTCATCTGTCGTTTTATTCATATTTTCAACAACTTTAGATTGAACATCATCTCGAAGTTCCCAGTCGTCAAGCCGAATTCGATGTTCTTCATCAACTGGAACTTCTGTCATTTGACTGTTTGTTCCTCGATAAAGGCGTTCTGCAAACAGCCGTTCCATTTGTTCAATACAACCCTCATGAATATTTTTTTCCTTCATCACTTTAAATAAAACTGCAAGGTAAAATGAAATCACAGGAATTACAGCAGAGGAACGAGTTACAAGACCTTTGTTTTCCGAAATATAGGCACTTCCATGAAGCGCAGATTTAAGTTTTGAATCAAGTTCGTGCGCAGTTTTTTCAAGATGTTTTTTTGCACTGCCAATTGTTCCATCACGATAAATTGCGTGACTTAATTCTGGACCGATATAGGAATATGCAACTGTGCAAATTCCTTCAGAAAGACAATCGGCTTTTTCCAATGCGTCAATCCAAAGTGCCCAATCTTCACCACCCATTACTTTTATTGTGTTTTCAATTTCTTCTTCGTTGGCAGGTTCTGCACTTGCTTCTGTTAATTTTTCTTGAATAATATCAAGACATTTTCCGCTATACGATTTGCCAATTGGTTTAATTACAGATTTGTACATTACTTTTGTTTCTGGATCTGTACGAACTGGACTTGCCAAAGAATAAATGAGAAGATCAACTTTTTTTTCAAACTTCTTAAGTTCTGCAATTACTTGTTCGCGAATTTCATTTGAATAAGCATCGCCGTTGATTGTTACAGATTTTAAGCCCGCTTCTTTTGCCGCTTTGTCAAAAGCCATATTGTTATAAAAACCCGGAGTTCCACCTTTAGTTTGAGTTCCTTCTTTTTCGAATGAAACACCAATTGTGTCTGCTCCGTATTCAAATGCGGCAGTAATGCGACTTGCAAGTCCGTAACCTGTAGAACAGCCAAGTACGAGAACTGTTTTTGGACCTGCTCCACCTTCTTTTGCATTTTTTATACCGCGTTTTGTTTTTTGCGATTTTACATATTCAATTTGTCTTAATGTATCTTTTGCACAGCCTTCTGGATGGGCATTGATACAAATATTACTTCTTATTTTTGGTTCTACAATCATTTTAATCTCCAAATAAAAATATAAAACAAAAAAGATTTTACTCTTTTACTTTTTTGAAAATTATACAACCATTATGTCCACCAAATCCAAATGTACAAGACATTGCAGCATCAATGTTTCCTTCTGAACCTTTGTTTGCACAATAATCAAGGTCACATCCACCTTCAATATCTTGCTCATCAAGATTTTTTGTCATTGGGAAATAACCGTCATTAATTGCTTTTATACAAACGATTCCTTCAATTGCACCAGTTGCTCCAAGACAATGTCCATGCATTGATTTTGTTGAAGAAATTTTTAGTTTCTTTGCATTTTCTTCACCAAATGCAATTTTTATCATTTTTGTTTCTGTTGAATCATTTTTTTGAGTTGAAGTTCCATGTGCATTGTAATATTGAATATCTGAAGGTTTAAGTCCAGCGTCTTTGAGTGCGCGTGTCATACACTTTGAACCGCCAATTCCGTCTGGGCTTGGAGCAGTCAAATGATAGCCGTCGCAAGATGCACCATATCCGGCAAGTTCTGCATAAATTTTAGCCCCGCGTGCTTTTGCATGTTCATATTCTTCGAGCATCAACATTCCCGAACCTTCGCCCATTACAAATCCATTGCGTTGTTTGTCAAATGGTCGAGATGCTTTTGTTGGATCTTCAAATCCTGTAGAAAGTGCATGCAAAACTTCAAATGCAACAATTCCAAACTGACAAATTGTTGCTTCTGCACCACCTGTCAAACAAGTGTCAAGTCTTCCAGAGCGAACCATATCAAATGCAACGCCAATAGCGTCAGAACCAGATGAACACGCTGTTGCAATCGATTGAACTGGTCCATGAAGACCAAAATTAATTGAAATATTTCCTCCAACTTCGTTTGGAATTAATTCTGGAATTGCCATTGGATTTGTTTTTACAAATCCCATTTTTTGCATAGACAAAACTGAAGATTCTGTAACTTCAAGTCCTCCAATTCCAACTCCAAGAATAACACCAGTTTCATCAAGAACTTCGGCATTTCCAAGTAAGCCAGAATCTTCAAGACATTGTTTTGCAGCGGCAACACCAAATTGAGTAAAACGTGCCATTTTTCGTGCGTCTTTTGAATCCATATAATTTGATGGATCAAAATTCTTAACTTCTGCAGCATAATGAACTTTGTTAATTGACGAATCAAAAAGTGTGATTGGTGCAACTCCGCTATTACCAGCTTTGATTCCAGTCCAAAATTCATCAACACTATTTCCAAGTGGTGTAATTGCTCCTAATCCAGTAACTACAACTTTTCTCATTCTTAAAACTCCTGCGGCAGAAAGTCCGCCTTTATATAGTTTTTAATTTTTCACAATTATATATACGATGACAATTCTTGTCAATTTGTCAAAATTAATTCAAAATTATTTTATTGATTATACAATCGATTTTTTCTCGCTCAAATAAAAACAAGATAACTAAATCTATAAAAGTGATTGCCGATAAATTTCGTATAACAAAACGCCTGTGGCAACAGAAACATTCAAACTATCAATTTTTCCGCAAGTTGGAATTGAAACAATTGAATCGCATTGTTCTTTCAACAATCTTGAAATTCCTGAGCCTTCACTTCCCATAACGAGCACAGTTTTATCAGGAAATTTGTCATTTTGAACAGAAGTTCCGCAAGCATCTGCTGCGTAAATCCAAAATCCGTTATCTTTAAGTTTTTCAACACAACGGACAAGATTTGTTACAATGCTAATAGGAACCCAAGATGCTGCACCTGCACTTGCACGATGAATTACATCATTGTCATTTATTTTGCTTGCACTGTGACGTTCAGGAATTATTACAAGGCTTGCACCAAATTGATCGGCGCTTCTTATAATTGCACCAACATTATGAGGATCTGTAACTGAATCAAGGAGAACTACAGTACAACGTCCATTTTCTTTTGAACCAAAATCGGTAAGCCAATTATCAAAGTCAAGAAGATTATTTGCTTTTGCATTTTCGCCGGAAATACGAATTAAAATTCCTCGATGCTCTTTTTCAGCATTACCAAGATGTTTTGTCATTTCATCAAGGCATTTTTCATCAGTTTCAGTTGCAGGAATTCCCACTTTTTTTGCTTGCTCAAGGATTTTTTTAATTCGAGGACCAGGTTTGCAATAAAAAATCTGCATTGCTCCAATGTCGTTTTTATTAAAAGCGACATTGCGAACTTTTTCTTCAACTGAATGAAATCCGGTTAAAATAAGTTCTGACATTCCAATTATCGTCCGCAACACTTTTTATATTTTTTTCCAGAGCCACATGGACAAAGCTCATTTCTTCCAATTTTAGCGCCTTCTCGAATTACAGTTGTTGTTTTAAGTTGACCAACTGAATAAAGCCATTCGCCGTCAATTTTTTTAAAGTATGCAATTTCGTGATGAACATCGCGGATTTGTTTTTTCGTGTATGTTGCTTCAAATTCCACGATTCCTTCGTTATCATCTTCAGTTCCTTTTTCTGTTTGAAGAATTTTTAATCCGTGCCAAGTAGAATTTTTGCTCCAATCTTCTGTTGCTTTACGGTCAATTTCTTCAATGTCTTTCGAATTTTCACACGAATTGATAATAAAATCGATTTCTTGTTTTTCGTAAGCACTATAACGAGCACGCATTAAACTTTCGGCAGTTGGTGCTTTTTTTGTTCCTTTGATAATTGGCTCGCAACATTCATCGTAAGTTTTTCCTGAACGGCATGGACACAAATCTTTTGTTTCGCTCATTTTATTTCTTCCTTATTTTATAAAAATTTTATTTTATGTGAATTTTAAATTCCCAAATTAGATTTTTCTTTTAACAATCCATCTACTGCAAAATTTAATGTATCGCGAATATCATCGATTCTTTTTTCATCAAGAACGCTAAGTCTAAAAATCGCAGATTGAATTAAACCGTAAAAAAGTTCGTTCGCAGATTTTACATTTACATTTTTAAACTCGCCATTTTTTTTACCACGAATAATTACAGTACTTAGCAAATGTTCCAAACGAACAATCCTTCTTCGTACACGAATACCTGGCTCGCCACCAGTTTTTTGAAGCGTCAAAAGATAAGTCAAAAGCACACTAAACAATGATTTATTTTTTTCGCAAACATCAACAATTGTAGAAAGCATTGTTCTAAGGCAAGTTTCAGAACTTTGAGTTGTATCTTGAACAACTTCAATAAGTCGTTGTTCAATCCCAAATGTAAGTTGCTTAATGCTCCACAAAAAAATCTCTCGTTTATTCTTAAAATAAATGTAAAGCGTTGTTCTTGTAATTCCGCAACGGTCAGCAATTTTCTGGAATGTTACATCTTCGTAACCTTCTTCGATAAAAACTTCTAGAGATTTTTCTAAAATTTCATGTTTTCTTTTGTCATGTTCAACTACGATTGCCATTGTTCATCCTTTTTTTAAAATCATCGCGGTCGTATTTTTTTTCTTTTGGTTTATTGTCAAAATATTTTTTATTAAAAGATTTATTTTCTACTTTTTTTTCGCGACTTGAAGATTGTTGCGATTTTGTTCCAAGATTGTCAGAATACATATAAAACTTTGTTTCAAGATTTCCTGCTTTA
>CAZOTD010000035.1:0-13329 GCA_964582685.1 uncultured Treponema sp.
AGTCTTGGCGACTTAAACAAACTTACGCCTCCGACAGTTCTAAAATCAGGCGTAAACAAGACCGAAGCGGATAAAATTATCGCCAAAATTAAAGCGGCTGGTGGCACGGCTTCGCTTAAAAAAGAATAAGTTATTTGAATAAATTCAAAAGAGTTTAAAAACAAGGGCTGTCCAAAAAGAATAAAATGTGGTGCTTGAGTTTATCAAAAACGACATAAACATCGACATAAACTTATTGGACAGCCTTGTTGTTTAAGTTTTATTATTCAAAATCAGAAAGAGATTTTATAAAATTGTCGGCATCAGTTTTTGAAATATAACAAGGGTAAGGATTTGCCGAACAAATGCACAAAACTTTTTCTTCTTGCTCAAAAGTATTGTACAAACTGATTGTAATATCAATTCCCGCTGCTCCAAGAACAATTGTCAAATCATTTGTCTGGTTTTGTAAATTATCAAAATCTTCAATCCATTCCGAAGCATTCAAAAAAGAAATCGTTGCAATCCAATCTTCAATTTTTTCAGGAGAAATCGGATTTCCATTTACATTCCAATTTACAGAAGCAAGTTCGCCTGTTTTTTCTAATTCAAATTCTTTGTTGATTTCAGAAACTTCGCCGTTGTATTTTGCAATTTTATAAATATCATTTGGCAAAACAGAATACAAAGTAAAATCAGAAATGTCATTTTCGGAAATATTAAAAGCAAGAACAAGATTTCCAGAAGCAAGATAAATTTCGTTTTCATTTTTAAATTTAACATAAGTTTGATTTCCAGTTGTAGAAGTTTTTCCAATTATAATTTTTTGAACTTCCTGATTTTGCGAAGAAAATCCTGTAACTTGAATTGGATTATTAAATCCATATTTTTCAATATCTGCTTCATTTGAAGTTTTAGAAACAGTGTCGAGAATTTTTACATTAGAAAGTTGTTCGAGAATATATTCGCAAAGTTCTTTATTTGCTGGAAACTTTGAATTTATTTGCCAATTTTCATTTTCTTTAGAAAGAGAAATATTTCCTTTGTAATTTGAAATTTGAATTTTTTCGATTGCCGTTTTTGTTTTAATTTGCTTAACAGAAGTTTTTGAATTCAATTTCAATTGAATAATATATGTGATAAATAAAATTCCGGTCAGCGAAATTAAAATTATTTTTTTTACGCTCATTTTTCACTTCCTTTTTTATTTTTCGTAACAAATCTTGTATCATCAGAATTATATTTTTGGTGAATAAGATATTTTCGAGCAATGCGCATTCTCCAAACAATAAAACCAATTATAAGTACAACAATCGCAAGTCCAAATTCGTTAAGCAATTGAATTAAAAATGCAAAACGTTCATTGTTAATCGAAATAAAATCGAGTCGAGTGCCTTTTGTTCGCATTGTACAAAATTCTTCGTGATTGTTTACATAGTCAATGATATTTCTGATAAACATCGAAGTTGCAGAATTTCCTTCGTTATCAATAAGAATGTCAGTTGTTGACGCTCCAGAACTTACAACAATAACTCTGGAATTGTGTTTTGATTTTTCATTTTGATTAAACGCAGAATTGAATTTTCCTTCGAGAAGAACTGCAAGATTTTCTGATTTAAATTCTTGATTTTGTGTCGGAAGATTTTGTCCCGGATAAAGAATAATATTTTCGTCAGTACGCCAACTGTTTTTAGAAGATTTTGCAAGAATTGTTGTTGTCAAATCGGAATTGTTTTTGGCACTAGTTATATCGATTGGTCCATTGCAAAAAAATAGAATTTCGCCTAAGTTTTGCGTTATCGGATTTTTTTTAGCAACACCGTCTTTAGAAACTACTGGAACCCAATTATAAATAAGTTTGCCGTAACCTGTTTGATTTTCTGTAAAACATTTTTCGTCCATGACATAATAATTTTCAATTTTTGTGCCATATCGCTCAAGTAATTTATTTATGCCACTTTCATTTGGAATGTAAACAGGAAAATCATTTTCGTTTGCAAAATATTCATCAAGTGAATCTACAAAGAATGCTGCATTTCCGCCGTTTATAATGAAATGGTCGATTTTTTCAAGTTCGTGTTGTGGAATTTCTGTCTTTGGTCCATTGATAATAATTGCATTTAAGTCTTTGGGAATATCTTGTTGCGAAAGATTTATTTCTTTGATTGAATAAATGTCGGAAAGCAAATTTCTAAAATTGCCAGAGCCAGTTTCAAGCATACTTTGTGCATATTGATTTGTTCTAAGTTCATTTTCGCCATGTCCAGTTATATATCCAATTTCAAAAATCGAATTTGAATTGTTGTCTTGTGCCGCTATAATTTTTGCAATCGTAGTCGTAATTTTGTATTCAAGGTCAGAAGTCGTTTTTAGTGCATCAACAACTGCAATATAATCGCCGTATGTAATTGCAATTCCCATCCAGGCAATTTTAGAAGAAAAGCCTGTAGTTTCGACTGTGTCAACTTGAACTGGCGAAAGTCCAAAGTCGTAAGCAATTTGCTGATTTTCATCTTTTGACATATCGTAATTTTGGTACGAAAAATTCTTTGAGGCATTTGCTTTGTATTCTGCAAGCAAATCATTTAAATATTGCACAATGTTATTGTAAGGTGACGGAAGATTGCTTGAGAAAAAAACTTTAATCGAAAGAGGAAAATCTATATTTTTGACAGCAGTTTTACTTGCTTGTGAAAGTGAATATGTTTTTTGCGAAGTAAGGTCGAATCTAAAAAAAGTTCTGATACTTACAAGATTTAAAAGAATAATTACAAGTACAAGAAAAAATCTGTCGCTTGAAGAGCTTTTAATCCATTTTATAAATTTATTCATATTTAAGCGAACCTCCTTGCTTCTTGTGATTTTATCGTAAGAAGAAGAAATATAATTACTAGCGAAAGTAAATAAATCAAATCGCGACTATCGAGAATTCCTCTTGCGATTGATTTAAAATGTGTTACAACAGAAAAAAATGAAAACACAGTCGAAAGATTTCCTGGCAAAAAAATTAGGAATAAATCAATAAGTGTAAAAACTGCACTAATTGCAAGCGCCACAAAAAATGCGATAATTTGATTTTTTGTAATCGAAGAAGCAAAAATTCCAATTGAACAATAAACTGCACAAAGTAAAATTGCTCCAAGATAACCACCGATTATTGGTCCAAAATCTGGTTTTCCAAAAAAAGTAAGCGTAATTACATAAAACAATGTTGGCAAAAGCATCGCAGAACCTGTAATAAAAACTGCAAAATATTTTCCAAAAACAACTTGCTTTTCTGTTATAGGAAGCGTCATAAGAGTTTCTATACTGCCAGTTTTTTGTTCTTCTGCAAAAAGACGCATTGTTAGTGCAGGAATAAAAATCATAAATGCATACGGAAGAATTGAAAAGAAAACTCTAAGTTCTGCTCGTTTGTTTAAAAAGAAAGTTGAATAGAAAAAAACTCCAACTGCGATTAAAAAAAGTGCTGTTACAATATAAGCAACTGGACTTGTAAAAAAAGATTTTAATTCTCTTGTTGCAATGATTTTGACAATATTTTTTTTCTTTGTTTTTTCCATAATTAATTTAATTCTCCTGTTTTGCATTTTCGTTTGTAAGAGTAAGTGTGTGGAAGATATTTTCCAAACTGTTTTTTACATTTGTTATTTCGTAAAGCGTCCATTTGTTTTTTACAATTACTTTTACGAGTTGCGGTCGTATTTCAAAATCGCCTTTAACTTGAATTTTTATTCCGATTGCTTTTTTTGAAGGAACTTGAAAATCATCTTCGCGCTTTGTAACATTTTCAATTTCGTCAAATGTCATAAATGCTTTTTTTGCTTCTGTAAATGTACATCCTTCAAGAATAAGATTTACTGCAACTTTTTGTCCAAAACTTTCTTGTAATGTTCGAGTCGGACTATCTGCAACAAGTCGTCCAGAAGAAATAATTATTACGCGATCGCAAATGCTTTCAACTTCTTGCAGAATATGAGTAGAAATAATTACAGTTTTTGTTTTTCCAATTTTCTTGATTAAATTTCTTACTTCTTCAATTTGATTTGGATCAAGTCCACTTGTTGGTTCGTCAAGAATTAAAATTTCTGGATTATTTATAAGTGCGTGTGCAAGTCCAACTCTTTGTTTATAACCGCGCGAAAGTTCACTGATATTTTTATCCATAACTTCTTTTAATCCGCAAGTTTTACAAAGTTCCGGAATTTTTTCTGATGGATTTTGTGAATAAATCTGGCAAAGATATTTTAAATAATCTTCTACAATCATATCAGCGTAAAGTGGAACTGATTCTGGCATATAACCAATTTTGCTTTTTGCCTTTAACAAATTTTCGTTAATGTCCTCGTTGTCTATTTTAATCGAGCCACTTGTAGCTTTCCAAAATCCTGTAATCATTCGCATCGTCGTTGTTTTTCCGGCTCCGTTAGTTCCAAGAAGACCGACGATTTGTCCAGTTGGAATTGAAAAACTTATATCATCGACAGCTTTGAAATTTCCAAAGTATTTGGAAACGTTCGATAGTTCTATCATTTTTTTTCTCCCATAAAAAGCCAAAGAGGAAATATCAATTTCCGATTTGACTTTTTAGTACAATTTTCAAGTAGACGAAAATTGCAAATTAAATAATAAATTCTCTTTAAAACAAGCGTTCGCAAGGTGAACTTATTGGAATTATAATTTATTGAATAAATTGAATAAAGTGGGAATATGTTACAGAAAAAATGTGCAAGCTTAAATCATACAAATGAATAGAGTTGCACATTTAGAATTAAAAGGAAAATTTCAACCGGAAAGTAAAATTAAAAATCTTTAAATCTATGGATTTAAAATAACGCTTTTATGTTGGCTTTTTAAAATTCGCTGAACAGCAAATTTCCCTGTAACAAGTGCAACTGGAATTCCTCCAGGTAACATAAGCCATTGCCCTGCTAAAAAAAGATTTTTAATTCCTTTTATAATTCCTGGAACATTTGATAAGTTTGGACTTTTTTTTGTTGTGATGAATGTCATATAAACGCCACGATAAGCATTACAATATCTTGTGTAAGTAAATGGCGTCCAGACATCTAAAAGTTTTAATTTTCCTTGTGTAAAAGGGAATCGTTTTTCAATCGTTTTTTGAATTTCAAGTGCGACAATTTTCTTTTCTTCTTCGTAACGAGATTTGTCAGTTTTGTAAAGTTTTTGCCAATAAAGATATTCATCTTCTGGTTCAAGAATTTTTACTTGAAGTAAAGTTTTGCCTTCTGGAACAGTTGTTTTTTCAAAGGAATAATTTTTTATATTTGTTCTTGTAATCGTTCGCCCAGCAAGTTTATAACCGTCGCAATCAAAAAATGTTCTGCCTGCAATTTCGTCCGTTATTCCGTCATAACCGAATGCTACATGAAAACTACTTCCAAGTGGATTATTTTCTTTGTCGTCATAACTTTTCTTTAGTTCTTTTGGCATTAAATCTTGTGGAATTAATTTTTCAAATGCATGATAAGTATCAGTTGAACAAATTACATAATCGGCTTTAATTTCAGTTCCGTCTTCGAGAAGAATTCCTGTTGCGGATTTTTTATCTTCTGACAAAAGAACTTTTGCTACTGGTTTAGAACAAAAAAGAGTTCCGCCAAGTTCTTTATATCGTGTTGCCATTCTTTGCATTGCTGCAAAAGAGCCTCCGACTGGAACGCCTCCACCACCAGAAGCAATCGTTCCATACGCTGTAATAAAAAGGTGGGCAAGATAATCTTTTGGCATATAATCAAGAATTACTTGCTTGATAAGCGGATGCTTAAATTTATCTGCTAATTCGCCAATGCTTATTTTTGAATATTTTGTAATTACCGGAAGCATTTTGCGCATTTTAAAACCAAGTTGGATAAAATCAAAAAGATTCATCATATCAAGTGGTTTTTTTGTAGGAACTTGTAATGATTCAGAGCGTTTTACATATTTAAATAATTTTTTTATTTCTTTGGAATCTTCTGGGCTTAAAGCAATCATTTCTTGTTCGGCACGTTTAAGATCTGCCCAAAGATGAACTGTTTGACCATTTGATTCCGAGCGATAAAATTCTTGATGTTGATGAATTTCAATTCCAGGTGCACAAATTCCAGAATCTTGCCATAAATCCCAAAGGTCAAAACCTTCTTTTGCACAAGTCATCCAACAAATGCAGTTGTCTATGTAATAGCCATCACGCATCCAGCCAGTACATTGTCCGCCTGGAACAGAATGTTTTTCATAAATAACAGAATCAAATCCTGCTTTTTGAGCATAAATCCCTGCGCTTAAGCCAGCAACTCCGCCACCGATAATTACAACTTTTTGTTTCATATACGAAATCTCTTTTTTTATTTTCTTTTTCCTAAAAGTGAAAGAAGTCGTAAGAACATATTGATGAAGTCAAGATAAAGTTCTAGCGCGCCCAAAATTTCATATTTTTTGAAATTTGCAGAGCCATCGCTGTATACAGAAATGTTCATGATTTTTTGTGTGTCATAAGCTGTAAGACCTACAAAAATTCCAACTCCGATAATACTAATTGCCCAATCAAGTCCAGAACTTTTTAAGAAAATATTTAAAACTGAAGCGATAATAATTCCGATTAAGCCCATCATAAGATAGCGTCCAGCAGAAGTAAGATCAGATTTTGTGAATATTCCGTAAAGCGTCATTCCCAAAAACATTAGAGATGTTATTGCAAAGACACGGAAAATTGAATCAATGCTGTACAAAAAGAAAATCGACGAAAGCGAAATTCCTGTCATAATTGAATAAAGAACAAAAAGCAAATACGCTACAGCAGGGCTGATTTTATTTATCGCAAATGAAATCGCAAGAACTAATGCAATTTCAAGAACCATTGGTGTCCAAACAAAGAAGTTCACATTTTGAGCGTTGATAATTCCTTGAGAAATTAAATCTTGATAAACAAAAGGAGTAAAATATGCAACTGCTGCAGTAACAGCAAGTGCAAGACACATCTTAAAATAAACACCAGTAATAAATTTGCGTTGGGTGTCAGGACTCGCCTGACTTAAATTATTGATATTGTTCATATCTAAACGGTAATTTAAAAACTATGTGTTGTCAATAAATTAATAAAGAATACGCTACAAATCTGATTTGACTAGTCTGATTTTTACATATATATTAAAGTTATGAAAAAAATAGTTCCTGCATTGTTTGTTATATTTGCAGCAGTTTTGGCGATTGTTTTTTTTAGTAAATGGTCAAAATCAGATAAAAGTGCAAAAGATGTCCCTTCGCAAGTTACAGCAGATTCTGGAGAAAGAAAACTTGTATCGGAGGAACATAATGTAACTATTGTGGAAGAAAATACTCCGATTTCATTTCTTACATTAAATAGTGATGAAACTCTTTTTAGTTCAATGGGAATTGATTTAAACGGCGATAATCTTGATGATGAAATTTTAATAATAAAAAAAACAAATTCACCAAATTTGAACATTGTAATTGGAATTTATAATCAAGCGCTAAAAATGTATGTACGAGTTGCAGAAATCAAAACTGAAATTTCGCAATTCAGATCTTTTTCTTACAATGGAATTGATGTTACAGGTCAACACAGAACTACTCTTGTTTATCAAGGATTTTCTGATGACGGGAATTCAATTTTACAAATGTTTTTTTGCAACGGTTCTTCCGATAATTTTTCTTTAGTAAAAATTGGCGACTTTAAATCTGATGGAACAATTTTTATTCAACAATACAATCGCACTGATACTTATGAACTTGAACAAAGTTCTGGAAAAAGTTTTCCGGTTTGGGTTTATTCTTCTGACAGTTCTGATGAAAATTCTTTAAGTCAAATTCAAACAGAATACGATTGGGACAATAACGCAAATCAATATGTTCAAGTTAGGCAGATAAAAGTTACTGGGCGCAATCTTGCAGCAAATGAACTTGCAAAGATTCAAGATGGAACAGTCGAAACATTTGCCGATTATCTTGATGGATTGTGGTATCAAACTTACAACAACGATAACAAAATGCGTTATATTTATTTTGATTATGATTCTTCGGAAGTTATTTTTCTTGAGAATGATATTCAAGAAGTATATACTTGGCTTTCAAGTAGCCTTTTCAAGAATGGAATTTATCTTTCAACCTCGAATGCTTCTATCGAAAATCTAGGACGGCGTTTTGCAGTTACTCTTACTGATATTGATCAAGTAAGAATTAGAGCTTATGACGATGTTCGTATGCATATAGGCGCAGATAACATTTGGGACGGTCAGTACAAAAAACTTGCAAGTCCAGAAACATTATCTAGTTCAGAAAAAGACAAAACGCCTGTTCAAGAAATTGTAACCGCACTCGAAGAAACAGCATTATGGTATACTGCCGACGGTGCAAACATTGTATTTAATGGTGGAAATTATGCAATTTCAACAGAGGCATTTAATGAAACTGGCGTAATTGCACTTGCAATGATTGATGGTCAGACAGTAATTCAATTTAATCCAAAAGATAGCACTCGCTACATTGGAGATTCTTACATTGTAAATTTTAAGGAAGTTCCTCAAACTATTAAACTTAGAAATGGAAATACAAGAACAGTTTATGAAAAAGATAGAACGACTTTACTTTTACAACCAGCAGTTATTCTTGCTTCAACAGTTAATGAAATATCAGGCAAAGTTTTAGTGCTTAATGCCGAAACAGATTAATTAAAAGATTAAAGGCTAATTTATAAGACTTTACAGTTTTGACATATTGATATATATATAGATGTAATCAAAACTTGAAAGAAATTTCATTTTTGAATTATTTATAAATTATTCAAAATTTGGAGGAATAAAAATGGGAAACAACTATTTTAATTCAATTCCATGGCGCGAAGCGCGTCTTCAACTTGGACATTGTCGCTCAATGGCAAAAGAAGAATTTGCCGATGGAGTAGATGCTCTTAAAGGCAAGAAAATTGTAATTGTAGGTTGTGGCGCTCAAGGTTTGAATCAAGGAATGTGTCTTCGTGATTCTGGTCTTGATGTAAGTTATGCTCTTCGTGAATCTGCTATTAAAGAAAAACGCCAATCTTGGAAAAACGCAACAGAAAATGGTTTTAAAGTTGGTACTTATGACGAAATGATTCCGAGTGCGGATTTGGTCGGGAATCTTACTCCAGATAAACAACATACTCCCGTAATTACAGAAGTTATGGCAAAGATGAAAAAAGGTGCAGCTCTTTGGTATTCGCATGGATTTAATATGATTGAAGAGGGAATGCAAATTCGCCCTGATATTACAGTTGTAATGTGTGCACCAAAAGGTCCAGGAACAGAAGTTTGGCACGAATTTCAAAGAGGATTTGGAGTTCCAGATTTGATTGCAGTTCATCCAGTTAACGATCCAGAAAAAAAAGGTTGGGCTTACGCAAAAGCGTTGGCAGTTGGAATGGGCGGAAGCAAAGCCGGCGTTCTTGAATCAAGTTTTGTTGCGGAAGTAAAATCTGATTTAATGGGCGAACAGACTATTTTGTGCGGAATGTTGCAAGCAGGAACTATTGTTTGTTATGACAAAATGGTTGCAGAAGGAATTTCGCCTGAATATGCGACTAAATTCCTTATGCATGGATGGAATGTAATTTCCGAAGCACTCAAATGGGGCGGAATTACAAATATGATGGATCGACTTTCTAATCATGCAAAAATTAAAGCAAACGAACTTTCAAAAGAAATTAAAGAACTTCTTACACCTCTTTATCAAAAACACATGGACGACATCATTTCTGGAAAATTTTCTTCAACAATGATGCAAGACTGGAAAGTTGGCGACAAAGATCTTTTGACTTGGCGCAAAGCAACAGGAGAACTTCCATTTGAAAAAAATCAAGAATCAAGTGAAGAAATTTCTGAACAAGAATATTTTGACAAAGGAATTTTGCTTGTTGCAATGGTAAAAGCTGGTTGTGAACTTGCGTTTGAAACAATGGTTGATGCAGGAATTAAAGAAGAATCTGCTTACTATGAATCACTTCACGAAGTTCCTCTTATTGCAAATTTGATTGACAGAAAACGCCTTTATGAAATGAATCGTGTTATTTCTGATACAGCAGAATATGGTTGTTATCTTTTTGCAAATGTTGCCGCTCCAATGATGGCAAAAGATTTAATGCCTAAATTGACAACAGAAGTTATAGGCAAAGGGCTTTCTTGCAAAGATAATGCTGTTAGCAATACGGAACTTGTTGCTGTAAATGCAGAAATTCGCAATCATCCAATTGAAGTTGTCGGAAGAAAATTGCGAGCGTATATGACCGCAATGAAACCTGTACTTTAAACCTCAATAAGTTTTTACTTTAAAAATCTCTCTTTTTACTATACGTTAATTTGAAAGTGCTTGTGTAAAGGAAAGAGAGATTTTTACAAATTCGAACAAATTCAAATCTATTGAAAATTCCTTATTTTTAATTCATAATTACTTAATTCTTTTTTTATTCTGTAAAGAGGCAATAATGGCTAACAATGGAACTGTAGAAATTCTAGATTCAACATTGCGAGATGGTGCTCAAGGCGAAGGGATAAGTTTTTCAATTCAGGATAAAATTCATATTGTAGAAGCACTTGATGAACTTGGTGTAAAATATATCGAAGCAGGAAATCCTGGTTCCAATCCTAAAGATATGGAATTTTTCCAGCAAGTAAAAAAATTAAAATTGAAGAATTCAAAACTTTGTGCTTTTGGCTCAACACGCAGAAAAGGCATACAATGTATCGAAGATACAAATCTTCAGAGTTTGCTAGCTGCTGAAACTGAAGATGTAGTTTTTTTTGGTAAATCTTGGGATTTTCATGTTACAGAAATTATTCGTACTTCACTTGAAGAAAATCTTGAAATGATTCGAGATACTGCAGCATTTTTGAAAAAAAATGGACGCAATGTAATTTATGATGCAGAACATTTTTTTAGCGCTTATCAAAGCAATAAAGATTATGCAATGAAAACTCTTGAAGCGGCAGTTGATGGTGGTGCAAGCGTTTTGACTTTGTGCGAAACAAAAGGTGGTTGCGTTTTAGATGAATGTCGTTCAATTACTAAAGCAGTAGTTGATGCTTTTGGTTCTAAGGCGATTATTGGAATTCATACTCACAACGATTCTGGACTTGCAGTTGCAAATACACTTATGGCAGTTGATGTCGGAGCACGCCATGTTCAAGGTTGTTTGCTTGGAATTGGAGAGCGAACTGGCAATGCAAATCTAAGTACGATTATTCCAAACCTTCAATTAAAAATGGGTTATGAATGTATTCCACCTGAAAATTTAAAAATGCTTACTGGCACTGCAATGAAGATGGCAGAAATTGCAAATCTTCATCTTGATTCGGGACTTCCTTATGTTGGAGCAAATGCTTTTGCACACAAAGCAGGAATGCACATCGACGCAGTTCTAAAAAATCCAAAAGCGTATGAACATATTGAGCCAGAAGCCGTAGGAAACGAACGCATATTTTTGATGAGCGAAGTTGCGGGGCGCAGTATGATTATCGAAAAAATTAAAAAGTTCAATCCTTCAATTCAAAAAGATGATTCTGTCGTTTCAGAAATTATGGCAAAAGTTAAGCAACTTGAATTTGAAGGTTACCAATTTGAAGGCGCAGAAAGCAGTTTTGAACTTCTTGTAAGAAAAGCAATGGGTAAATATCAGCCGTTTTTTGATTTGCATTATTACCAAGTTAATTCGGTTAATCCACGTCCAGAAGAAGGCGTTTGTGCATGTGCGCAAGTAAAACTTGAAGTTGACGGACAAATTGAAGTTACTGCTGGAGAAGGTTCAGGTCCAGTAAACGCTCTTGATATTGCTCTTCGTCGTGGACTTGAAAAATTTTATCCGGCATTACGTCAATTTAGACTTACAGATTTTAAAGTTCGTGTTCTTGATGGAAAAAGTGCAACAGCCAGTCGTGTTCGTGTTTTGATAGAAAGTTCTGATGGAGATGAAAATTGGACAACAGTCGGCGTAAGTAATGACCTTGTCGAAGCGTCTTGGCTTGCTCTAGTTGATTCTTTTGAATACAAACTTATAAAAGATGTTGAAAAAAAATTCAAAAAGTTAATCTAATAATGCGTTTTAAGGAATGAATCTTGGTTGATAACGATGTAATTATTGAAGTAAAAAATCTTAAAAAAACATTTCGAGATAATTTTCAAGTGATTAAAGGAATTTCATTTTCTGTTCATCAAGGAGAAGTTCTTGGAATAATTGGACCTTCGGGTTCTGGCAAGTCAACAATTCTTCGTTGCGTAACTCAACTTGAAACTGTAACAGATGGAACGATTTCAATTTGTGGGCGAACTTTGGTTCAAGATGGAATTTATGCTCCAAAAGACGAACTTCGAAAAATAGTTCTCGATGTTGGACTTGTGTTTCAAAACTTTAATCTTTTTCCGCATTATTCAGTTCTCGAAAATATCGTAAAACCACAAATTACTGTTCTTTCAAAATCACGAACTGAAGCAGAATCAACCGCAAGAGAATTGCTAAAAAAAATGAATCTTTCTGATAAAGAAAAAAGTTATCCTTGTGAATTATCGGGCGGACAACAACAGCGTGTTTCTATAGCAAGAGCACTTGCATTAAAACCAAAAGTTCTTTTTTTCGATGAACCTACAAGTGCTCTCGATCCAGAACTTACAGGAGAAATTCTTGCTGTAATAAAAGCATTAGCAAAAGAAAAAATGACGATGGTCGTAGTAACGCACGAAATGTCATTTGCTCGCGATTTATGTGATCACATTATTTTCATGGATCAAGGCGTTATTGTAGAACAAGGTCTTGCAAAAACCGTATTCAATAAGCCAAAAAACCAGAGAACAAAAGATTTTCTTAAACGCTATTTTTCAAATTAAAATGTCTATTTCTATAATTGCCGCTTTTTCACAAAATCGCGTAATAGGTAAAAATGGTTCAATTCCTTGGAATATTCCTGGTGAACAAAATCGCTTTAAGAATCTCACGGTAGAAAATGTTGTAATTATGGGCAGAAAAACATTTGATGAAATTCTTGAAAAACTTTCAAAACCACTTCCTTTTAGAATTAATATAATTATTTCCTCAACAAAAAAATATTCATTTGAAAATTGTTTTGTCTTTTCAACTTTACAAGAAGCACTTGTTTTTTCAAAAGAAAAATTTCCAGATAAAGAAATTTTTATTGCAGGTGGCGCACAACTTTATGCAGAAAGTATTTCGATTGCACAAAAAATGTATTTGACAGAAATTGATATTAAAGTTCAAGGCGATGCGTTTTTTCCAATATTCGATGAAAAAAAATTTGAAAAAGAAATAAATCAAATTTTTGCCGAACCAATTCCATATCGATATGTAAC
>CAZOTD010000036.1:0-13290 GCA_964582685.1 uncultured Treponema sp.
GTGCACTTCAAAAGTTGGCGTTTTTTATCGAAGTGGAAAAAATATATTGCAAATATTTTATTCTCGTGATAGAACAGAAATATGACATTTCTTTTAATTTTGATTTATTTTTCATTTATTAGTTTAGGACTTCCTGACAGTTTGCTTGGAGCTGTTTGGCCTGTAATGCAACAAGATTTTGCAGTTCCTGTTGCTTTTGGCGGTTATGTTGGAATGACAACTTCTTTTTGTACTGTTATTTCTTCATTGCTTGCACAAAAATTCCATAAATGGTTTGGAACAGGAAAGGTAATTGCTTTTTCTACAACTTTGACTGCTATAGCAATTGTTGGTTATTCTTTTGTTTCATCTTATTGGATGCTTTTGCCGCTTGCAATTGTTCTAGGACTTGGAGCAGGAGCAATAGATTCCGCTTTAAATAATTATGTCGCTTTGCATTATAAAGCTAGCCACATGTCATTTTTGCATTGTTGTTGGGGAATTGGTTGTACTTTGGGACCTTTAATTCTTTCATACACAATGACTTCATCTACTTGGAGAACAGGTTATAGAATTATTGCATTAATTCAAATTGTTCTTGCAATTATTCAATATGCTTCAATTCCAATGTGGAAAGGAAGAGATGAAGGTGGAAAAGGTGAGGAAGAAAAAGGAACTGAACTTTTTAAGCCAACTGTTAATCCAAAAACAAAAAATCTGGCACTTTTTTCTTTCTTTTTCTATTGCGCTTATGAAACAAGTTGCATTTTGTGGCTTTCGACATTCTTTGTACAAATTTTAGGTGCTTCTGAACAAGTTGGAGCGACAGCAAGTTCCGCTTTCTTTATTGGAATTACTGTTGGCAGATTTATTTCGGGTTTTGTATCTGATAAAATCGGTGTAAAAAATATGGTTTTTATCGGAGCAATAATTGCAGCTTGTGCATCTATTATTCTTTTTATTTCGACAAATATTTCGCTTTCTTTTGTGGCATCTTGTATTATTGGATTTGGATGTGGTCCAATTTATCCTTCGATGATTCACAGAACTCCACGTCGCTTTGGTTCGGAAATTTCTCCAAAGATTATTGGGCAACAAATGGCTTGCGCTTATGTAGGTTCAACTTTGTTTCCGCCAATTCTCGGAAATATTGCAACATTTACAAGTTTTAAAATTGTTCCTCTTGTTGGAATAATTTTTATGGCGATTATTGTTTTGTTTACTTTAACAATTGAAAATTCAAAATATAAAATTTCTACTTGATAAATTTTCAATTTTTTGTATTCAAACAATTTTGTTACTTGATAAAAGTTTCTAAAAATGCAAGAATTCCTTTTGTAGTAAAAGCATAATCGAAAAGTTATGTTTGTTATTAAAAAAAGTCAAAGTATTTCTGGAGGTTTGTATGAAAGTTTTGGTTATTGGTGGAGCAGGTTATATCGGAAGCCATGTTGTAAAAGAATTGATGAATAGCGGGCATAAAGTTACAGTTTTTGACAATTTATCAAGCGGACTTTTACAAAATTTATTTTGCGAAAATGATTTTATTGCAGGAGATATTCTTTATCCAGAAAATCTTGATGCTGCTTTTTCTCGTGGATTTGATGCTTTTATTCATCTTGCTGCTTTTAAGGCTGCAGGTGAATCAATGATTTTACCAGAAAAATATTCTGTAAATAATATTACTGGAACTTTGAACATTCTTAATTCTGCTGTTGCTCATAATTGTAAATATATGGTTTTTTCTTCAAGTGCAGCAGTTTTTGGTGAGCCACAATATTTACCGATTGATGAAAATCATCCAAAAAATCCAGAAAACTATTATGGTTATACAAAACTTTCAATTGAACAATTTATGCAATGGTACGATAAACTTAAAGGTCTTAAATTTGCTTCTTTGCGTTATTTTAATGCTGCTGGTTATGATCCAGAAGGCGTCCTTTATGGTCTTGAACAAAATCCAGCAAATCTTCTTCCGATTATTATGGAAGTTGCTTGTGGTATGCGTGAAAAAATGAAAATTTTTGGAAACGATTATGATACTCGAGATGGAACTTGTATTCGCGATTATGTTCATGTAACAGATTTGGCAATTGCTCATGTTAAGGCACTTGAATATATTGTCAAAAACAATGAGAGTCTTACTGTAAATCTTGGAAGTGAAACAGGAACTTCCGTTACAGAAATGGTTGAAGCAGCAAGAAAAATTACAGGTCAAAAAATTCTTGCAGATTATGTTGAACGTCGTCCCGGAGACCCAGCTTGCTTAGTTGCATCTGCAAAACTTGCATCAGAAAAACTTAATTGGAAAGCTGAATATTCAGATTTAAATACTTTGATTGATTCAACATACAAAGCATACTTAAAATACAATAACAAAAATAAAAAATAAAAATGCACATATAGATTTGTGAGAAAAATATGATTGCAATTGCGGAAATTAGAAATTTCATTAGACAAAATAGACAAACATATATTGAACTTGAAAAACTTCTTACATCTAAAAAAGCACTTGCTCCAGAAAATGGAGGTGAGGGTGAACTTGCTAAATGCGAAGCTTTGCAATCATTTTTAATTCAACACGGAATTAAAAAAATTGAGCGTTATGATGCTCCAGATTCTCGTGCAAAAGGTGGCGTGCGACCTAATCTTGTTGCAACACTTGATGGCGAAAGCGATGATTTTTCGATTTGGATAATGTCGCATTTAGATGTTGTGCCAGCAGGTGATTTGACATTGTGGAAAACTGAACCGTGGACAGTTGTAGAAAAAGATGGAAAACTTTTTGGACGTGGAGTTGAAGATAATCAACAAGGACTCGTTTCATCGTTTGCAGCATTTTGGGCTTATTTAAGTCTTGGTATAAAACCAAAGCACACTGTAAAACTTTTGTTTGCAGCAGATGAAGAAGTTGGTAGTAAGTACGGAATTATTTGGCTTTTAGAAAATACAAAACTTTTTAGAAAGCAGGATTTGATTATAATTCCTGACGGCGGAGATTCTAAAGGCGAAACAATCGAAATCGCAGAAAAAAATATTTTGTGGCTTGAATTTACAACTATAGGAAAACAATGTCATGGCTCTCGTCCTGACGAAGGAAAAAACGCTTGCCTTGCAGGTTCTGTTCTTGCTACAAGATTGAACATTGAACTTAAAGCAACATTTAATAAATGCGACGAACTTTTTACACCTAATTATTCCACATTTGAGCCAACAATGCGAAAAGCAAATGTCGAAGGTGTAAACATAATTCCTGGTAGCGATATTTTTTGTCTTGATTGCAGAATTCTTCCTTGCTATAGTTGCGATTCTGTAATTGAAAAAGTTCAAGAAATTTGTAAAAAAGTTGAAAATGAATTCGGTGTAAAAATTGTTTTTAGAATTTTGCAAAAAGCGCAATCGATTGCAACTTCTAAAGATGCACAAGTTGTAAAAACTTTGTCAGATGCGTTAAAAGAAACTCATCAGATTACTTCTAAAATTATTGGAATCGGAGGTGGAACTGTTGGTGCTGAACTTCGTAATAAAGGGTTTGATTGTGTTGTCTGGGGCTCGCTTGATGAAACTGCTCACATGCCAAATGAATATTGTGTAATTGAAAATCTTATTAAAGATGCCGAAACTCTTGCAGTTGTAATGAGCAAATGATTATAAATCAAAAAAATAAAAAGTTTATTACTTTTATAACATTAAGTATTTTTTTTTCTCTTTGTTTTTTTTCTTGCGTTGCATTTTCAGAAATTGAATTTTCCAAAATTGATAATGCAATTTCAAACGCTGATTATAAAACTGCTGTAACTGAACTTGAAGATAATTCAAAAAAATATTATTCAAATTCTGATAAAGTTCTTTGCAATCTTGATCAAGGAATTCTTCAACATTTTGCAAAACTTTATGATAAATCAAACAAAACTCTATCGATTGCTGAACTTGAGATTGAAAAGAATTTTGCAAAAAGTGTTTCTCAAACAATTAGTTCATTTCTAATAAATGATTCTGTAATTGATTATCCTGGCGAAACTTATGAAAATATCTATACAAATATTTTTAAGTGTCTAAATTATATACAACTTGGCAATCTTGAAGATGCCATGGTAGAAATTAGGCGGTTTGATAATAAGATGAAAATAGTTGGCAAAGAATATCAACCGCTTTTGGATAATCAACGAAAACAAATGGCAAACGATAAAAAATTAAAGCAAGTTGAATTTCTTGATTCAAATGTTAATTTTCATAATAGTGCATTTGCTCGCTATCTAAGTCTTTTGCTTTATAGAACTGATGGTGATTTTTATTCTGCAAAAATTGATTATGAAAAAATTCAAGATGCTTTTTCAATGCAACCTTCTGTTTACAATTTTCAAATGCCAAAAAATATTGAAGATGAACTTGTTTTGCCATCGCAAGAAGCAAGGGTTAATGTAATTTGTTTTACTGGAAAAAGTCCTATTAAGCTTGAATCATCTGAGCGTTATTTTCTTGATGATATTTATTATAAATTTTCACTTCCAATTATGTATCATTTTCCAACTAAAATTAAATATGTTCAAGTTGTGTTAATTGGGCAAGATAACAAAAATTATAAAATGAATCTTCATCTTCTTGAAAGTATTGATAATATTGCAGGCGAAACTTACAAACAACATTTTGCTTCGATATACGCAAGAGCCCTTGCTCGTTCTGTAAGCAAGGCGTTAAAAACAGGAATATATCAATCAGTTTCTGATAATGCAGAAGATGATAATACAAAATTTTTATTTTCGATTTTAAATATTTTTTCTACAATAACAACAGAAGTTTCTGAAACTGCTGATTTGAGAATTTCAAGATATTTTCCAGGATATGTTTCTGTCGGTGGAATTTCCGTTCCCGAGGGAATTTATAATGTTGAAGTAAAGTTTTACAATGAAAATATGTCAAACATTTATACTTACTATCTTGAAAATTATAAGGCAGAAATTGGAAAATTAAATCTCATTGAATCAGTTTATCAGCATTGATTTAAAAATTTCTTTTAACAAGTTGAAAAAAAAATTAACGAAACTATTCTGCACAAAAATTTGTTCCAAGTCTTTCGTTCATAATTTTAAAAAATCCCGGAAACGAAACATCGCAACATTGAGCATCTTTTATAAAAATCGCAGAAGTTGGTTCTAAAAATAATCCATAACATGCAAGGCTCATAGCAACACGATGATCTAAAAATGAATCAACAGTTCCGCCATGCATATTAAATTGAGGATTTTTTTTAAGACCATTTTCCGTTTTGATAAATGGTGAATGTCCATTAATTTCAAGCGTATTTCCATTGTCATAAATTTCAGCACCAAGTTTAGAAAGGATTTGTGTCATAACTTTAATTCTATCAGTTTCTTTTTTGCGACAAATATCAATGTCTGTAAAAACCGTTTTTCCTTCTGCAAAACATGCAATTACACAAAGTGCACAAATTGCATCTGGATATTCAGCCATACTAATTGTCATTTTATTTTCTTTGACGCATAAAATTCTTTGAAGAGCTTTTTTTTCGTTTTGATTTTTATGTTTTAATTCTGGATTGACTTCTAGCGTTTTTGCTTTTTTATCCCAATTGATTGATGCTCCATATTTTTTAAGAATGTCAACAATTTTTTCATCGCCTTGAGTTTTTGAATCGTCAATATCCGAAATCGTAATATTTTCATTTGCAATTAACGCTGCAATTAAAGGAAACGCAACTGCTTCCCAATCCGAAGGAATTACAACATCTTGTGCACAAAGTTCAACTGGACCTTCTACAATTATTGTTTTGTAATCGGCAGAAATTGAACTTTTTACTTTGTATTTGTCAAGCCAATATTTTGTCATAAAAAGATAGGGAGTTTCTTGTGGCGTTAAAAGATTTATTTTTGTTGTTCCAGAAAGTCGTGTCGCTGCCATCATAAATCCTGAAATATATTGCGAAAGTTTTCCTTCGGTAATTAAAGTTTTTGAATTGTTTATCGGTCCTATAAATTCAAAAGGTGGACAAATTGAAGAAGGTTTTTGACAAAATGATTTTGCACCCATTTGATTTAGTGCATCTGTTAAATGAATAACTGGGCGTTTTTGAATTGATTCATCTCCATCAATTACACATCTACCAGAAAGAGTTGCAAGTATTGGAGAAAGAAAATACATTAAAGAACCTGAGTTGCCTACATCAATTTTATTTTTTGGAAGATGGATATTTTTCCCGGCACCTTCAACGAGCCAGTAATTTTCTTTATCAAAGAATTCAACTTTTGCCCCAATTTGTTGGACAGCGTTTGCTGTAGAAAGTGCATCAGCACTTTTTAATGGATTTATGATTTTTGTTTTTCCTTTACTCATTGTTGCAAGAATAAGAGCTCTAATTGTGTGACTTTTTGAACCTGGCACTTGAATTGATTTTCCGTTTCCAAAGTTTTGAGATTTGCATGATTTTATTGTCATTGTTTTGTTTCCGATTTTACAAAGTTGTATGGAGTTTCCTGATATACATAGTAGTTGAGCCAGTTTGAATAGAAAAGATGAGCAGTGCTTCTCCAAGTCGAAAAAGGCTCAGTAGCAGGATTATTCAATGGAAAATAATTTTTTGGAATATTTATTTCAAGACCTTTGCTTACATCTCGAAAATATTCTGTTTTTAAAGTATCAGTATCATATTCCAAATGTCCAGTCATAAAAATTGCCCGATTGTCTTTTGTTTTTATGATTGTTGGTCCAATTTCATCACTTTCTGCAAGAATTATAAGCTCTGGATGTTTTAAAATATCTTGTTTTTTTATTGTAGTATGTCGAGATTGTGGAATTGGAAAAAAATCATCAAAGCCTCTTAAAAGTGGATCAGATTTTATTATGCAACGATTTTCAAAAATTCCGAACATTTTTTTTTCAAGGCTATATTTAGGAATTCCAAAAAGATGATAAAGTCCTGCTTGAGCGCCCCAGCAAATATACAAAGTAGAAAAAACGTTTGTTTTTGCAAAATCCATAATTTTGCATAAATCGTTCCAGTAATCAACTTTTTCAAAATTTAGTTGTTCAACTGGTGCACCTGTAATAATCATTCCGTCAAATTTTTGTTTAAATACATCACTCGAGTTAATATAGAATTTTTCAAGATGTTCAGCTCCAACATTTTTGGAAATGTGATTTTCCATTTGGACAAGCGAAATTTCAATTTGCAAAGGTGTGTTGCCTAAAAGACGCAGAAGTTGAGTTTCTGTTGTAACTTTTGTGGGCATAAGATTTACTATAGCGATTTTTAAAGGACGAATATCTTGCGACACCGCACGAGTATCTGTCATTACGAATATATTTTCACTTTCGAGAACTTTTCGTGCCGGAAGGTTTGAATCAATTTTTATAGGCATGAAAGAAATATAGCACAAAGCATGCTTTTTTGCTATACTATCAAAATATGAATAGTTTTCATGACAGAAAATCTGCAATAAAAAAATTGAAAGTTTTTGCTTATTCGACAAAACAAGATTTAGATGTTTTTCGAAATAACATTGAAAAAACTTTTTATTCTGCCAAACTTCCAAATGATGTTGAATGTAACGAACACAATTATGGAAATATTCCTTGCGACGTTCTTATGCCACCTGTTTATTCAACTGAGCGAATTATGATTTATGTTCATGGAGGTTCTTTTGTAGGTGGCTCTAAAAAAACTTATCGTTCTTTTTGTGCAAGCATTGCAAATGCAACTTCATGTCGTGTTGTTATCCCTGAGTTCCGTCTTGCACCGTCGTTTCCTTTTCCGAATGGAATTGAAGATTTGCAAAGCGTATTTCGCTCTGTTTTTACTGAAGAACAAATTGCGCATTCTCTTGATGCTGCAATTTTGAAAAAAGCTAGTCAGCCAAAAATTATAATTGCGGCAGATGGTTCTGGTGCTTGTATTGCGATGGCTTTATTAATGAATCTTCGAGAGCGTTTTCGTGAATGTATAAGTCATGTTATTTTATTTTCTCCTTGGTTAAATCTTTCTGCGGATTCTCCTCTGATTAAGGGAAAAAAAGTTCGCGATGAAATTATCAGTGGGGATTGTCTTAGAAGAAGTGCAGACATTTATACAAATGAAACAAATCTTTCTAATCCACTTGTATCTCCGATATTGGCATCGAAAGAAGTTTTAAAAGGATTTCCCCCTGTTTATATTCAAATGGGAGAAAAAGAAATTTTAGTTGAAGATGCAAAACAAATGCAAAGAAATCTTCAAGATGCAGGTTGTAAATGTGAACTTGATATTTGGAAAGATATGATGTTTATGTTTCAAATGGCAGATGAATATCTTGAGCAATCACATCTTGCTATTGAAAAAATTGGTAAATTGATTACTTACGAAGAAGAAAAGATTGATGAATTAACTTTAACTCGCTCTCCAGTTCTCGAAAGCGGACTTGACGCTGAAGCATAAAGTTTTTATAGGAATCTCAAAATGGAACTTTTATCTCCTGCTGGAAATCTTGAAAAATTGTATTACGCTTACGCTTATGGAGCGGACGCTGCATATATTGGATTAAAACGATTTTCGCTTCGTGTTAAAGCAGATAATTTTTACGACGACGAATATAAAAAAGTTTTGGAATTAAAAAATAAGTTTCCAGAAAAAAAACTATACTGTGCCTTAAACATTTGCTTTCATAATCAAGACATAGATAATTTTTTACTTGACCTTGATTATTTTAAACAATATCCAATTGATGCTTTTATTGTTCAAGATTTGGGAATTGTTCCGATTATTCAAAAATACTTTCCTAATGCCGCATTGCATTTAAGTACGCAAGCAAGCTGCATAAATCGCGAAGCAGTAAAAATGTATAAGTCGCTTGGTTTTACGCGCGTTGTCCTTGGAAGAGAAGCAAGCTTAAATGAAATTCGGGAGATTAAAAATGCTGTTCCCGAAATGCAACTTGAAGCGTTTGTTCACGGAGCAATGTGTATTGCTTATAGTGGGCGTTGTTTGATGAGTTCACTTTTAACAGGGAGAAGTGCTCAAAGTGGATTTTGTTCTCATACTTGTCGCTGGAATTTTGACCTTTATGCCGATTCAAAAAAACTTGCACAAAGTGGTGCTCTTGTGCTTGAGGAACATTCGAGAAAAGGTGAATATTTTCCAATTTATGAAGGCGATGATTTTACTGCAATTCTTTCTAGCAAAGATTTGAATATGATTAATCATTTAAAAGATATGAAAGACGCAGGTCTTGATTCACTTAAAATTGAAGGTAGAATGAAAAGCATTTATTATGTTGCTTTAGTAACTCGTGCATACAGAAAAGCACTTGATGTGCTTGATAAAAAGATTTCACAAGACGAAGCAAAGCCATTTATAGATGAACTTGAAAATGTAAGTCACCGAGAGTCAACAACAGGCTTTTATTATTCCAGAGTTGATGCAAATAAAACAACGCAAGGTGCTTCTGATAGTGCTTACGATTTAAGTGCAACAATTAATAATAAACTTTCTGTTGATGAGAAAAATGCAATTTTAATTGTAGCAAGAAAAACTCAAGAAAGTCTTGAAACACAGTTTAATTCAATGCATCCAAACGCTCGTCAAGCACGTCTTCAAGATTATGAAAAAAATCCCGACAGACGAAAAATTCCTATTGAAGAAAAAATTGGCTGGAATATGTATGAGTATGAACCTTTGAATATGGTAGATTATAATTGCCAAGTTGAATTTATTTCGCCTGATGTAGTTTCAAAACCTGCCGAAAAAGGTAAGTGGCTTTTGGTTGATCCAGAAACTGGATGTGTGCGAAATTGGGTTTGTAATGGGCATAAATGTATTTTGTATACAGAATATGATTTACAAAAAGGAACTTTGCTTCGTGTAAAAGATAATGGTTATGTTCCAGGAAAAGTTCGAGATACTGGAAGATAAGATGTTGTTAAAATTGTACGGTGCAAATTGATTTGTCTAGTACAAATTTTTACCTAATTTGAAAATGTGCTAGTCAAAAAATTGTTTTTTTGTTATCTTAAACCTAGCAATTTACTATGTTAGAAAAAACATTAAGCGATAATCCAGATATTTTAATTGCTGATTTTTTTCAGAAGTTTAATTTTTATTCTGATGAAAACCAAAAGCGCATAAGAGATGCTTGGAATTATCTTGTTGAAAAAACTCAAAATCTCACTGTCAACGATGGCTCAAAGTTTTATCTTCATCCTTATCGAGTTGCTGTAATCATTGCAGAATTTGAACTTGACGCCGTTTCCGTTATTCTTGCATTGCTTCATGAAATTCTTTCTGTCGAAAATATTTCTAAACAAGAAATTATTGAACGTTTCTCAAATGAGATTTATGAACTTATTGAAAATGTGACGAAACTTTCAGCAATTCATTTTAGCGGAAGTTCTCTTAATCATGCAGATGCAGTTCGTAATATGTACTTTGCTTTATCAAATGATATGCGAGTTATTATTATTAAACTTGCTGATCGAATTGATGTTATGCGTTATTTACGATTTCAAGATGAGCAAATGCAAAAATCTGTTTCTCAAGAAAGTCTTGAAATTTGGGCGCCACTTGCAGATCGTCTTGGCATCAAACATGGAAAAAATGAACTTGAAGATTTAGCTTTAAAATATCTTTATCCAGATGCTTATCGTCAAATAAAAGAAATTGTTGCACAGAAAAAGGATGAGCGTGCAGAATATCTAAAAAACGCAAAACAAACTTTGTATAACGCTGCAAATCAAGCAGGAATTGAAGTTTCAATTTCAAGTCGTGCAAAACATTTTTATTCGATTTATCAAAAAATGAGAAAGCGTCAAAAAGAAATCGGAGAACTTTATGACCTTCTTGCAATGCGTGTTCTTTGTAATTCAAATGCCGAATGTTATACAATTCTTGGAATTGTACATAATCTCTGGAAACCTCTTGAGGGAAGATTTAAAGATTATATTGCTATGCCAAAAGCAAATGGTTATCAATCCATTCATACAACTGTAATGGCAGGTGGAAAGCCTTTAGAAATTCAAATACGCACAAAGGAAATGCACAACATTGCAGAACATGGAGTAGCAAGTCATTGGCTTTATAAAAAAGGAAGTTCCAAAGATAATATTGATATTAAAGAACTTGCAGTTGTAAATCAACTTCAGCAACTTTGTGAGCAAAATATCAATGATGATGCGCTTTATGGTGAATTTAAGGACAATCTTTTAAAAGATAAGATTGTAGTATTTACTCCAAATGGCGATGTAATTCAGTTGCCACAAGGAGCAACTGCAATTGATTTTGCTTATGCAATACATACAAAAATAGGAGAAACAATTACAGGTGCTAAAGCCGATGGAAAAATAATTCCATTATCGATTCCACTTGAAAATACTCAGATTATCGAAATTATTACAAGCCCAAAAGCACATCCAACAGAGAACCAATTACAATATGTAGTAACATACAAGGCAAAACAAAAAATCAAATCTTGGATTACAACAAATTCTCCACATGAAGAAAAGTTGCTTGCAAAACCTGAAACGGATTCTTTGCAACAAGATGTGTTAACACAGAATTCTAAAAAGCACGAAAAGAAAAAAGGCGAAAAGCCACGACCACAACATTCTGGAAAAATCAGAATTGGAAATACTACAAATTTCATTATTACAATTTCAAAATGTTGTAATCCAACTTATCCAGATAAAATTATAGGTTATGTTTCTCACTCTCGTGGAATTACAATTCATAAAAAAGATTGTCCCATATACAATAGAATCCGAGAAAAAGATAAACGTAGTATTGAAGTAGAATGGGATAAACTTGAAGAAAAATAGTTTTGCTAAAGTGGAAATCGTTTGCTTACATTCTTACAGGAATGTTCATTTTGTTAAGTTCGTTTTTTATTCCTGGAACAGTGTAATTTCCTGAGTGAACCATTGTTGCAATAAGAGCGGCTTCTGCATTTGTTTTTGTAAAAACATCTGATATGTGTTCGATAGTTCCTGCGCCTCCAGATGCAATTACTGGAACGGGAACATTTTCAGCAATTATTTTTGTTAATTTGAGTTCATAACCAGTTTTTGTTCCATCTGCATCAATTGAATTAAGTACGATTTCGCCAGCTCCAAGACTTACCGCCTTTTTTGCCCAATCAAGTGCATCAAGTTCGGTTGGAATACGACCTCCATTTATATAAACGCGATAACCACTTGGCATAATTTCATCTTTTGCAGCATCAATTCCAAGAACAATGCATTGATTTCCAAAAACTCGAGCGCCTTCTGTTATAAGATTTGGATTTTTAACAGCTTGTGAATTAAGACTTATTTTTTCTGCACCGGCTAAAATTGTAGAACGAATGTCATCGATTGAACCAATTCCGCCCCCAACACAAAAAGGAATAAAAACTTTGCTGGCAACGCGTGAAATTAAATCAAGAATTGGTCCGCGTCCTCTTGTGCTTGCCATAATGTCGTAGAAAACAAGTTCATCAACTCCTTGTGCATAATATTCAGCTGCCATTTCGACTGGATTTCCAATGTCAATATTATTCTTAAATTTTACGCCTTTGGTTGTTCTTCCGTCTTTAACATCAAGACAAACAATAATTCTTTTTTTTAGCATAATTTCTCCAGATTTTGAAACAAAGTGAAAAATCACAAGTTAAACAAAAAATTTTTCGTTGCAATAATTTTTTAAAAGTTCAAGTCCATTTATTCCTGATTTTTCAGGATGAAATTGAAAAGCAATTATATTTCCTTTTTGTATGCAAGCGGGAATTTGAATGCCGTAATCTGCAATTCCTTTTATTACTTTAGAATCATCAGGTTGTATTACATACGAATGAACAAAATAAAAATCTTTTTCGCTATTAAATGTTTTAAAAAGTTGACAACCGCCATTTTTCATTGCAACATTATTCCAACCAATATGAGGAATTTTTAAATTTGGAAAATTTGATTTTGTTTTTAATAAATTTCTTAAATGAACGATTTTCCCTGGAATAAGCCCAAGACAATTTGTGTTGCCTTCTTCTGACCAATCAAAAATAATTTGAGAGCCAAGACAAATTCCTAAAAGCGGTTTGTTTTCATCTGCCCAATTTACAATGAATTCTTTAAGTCCAGTTTTTTCAAGTTGCTTCATTGCATAAGAAGCATCTCCAACTCCTGGAAAAATCAATTTATTGCAATTTGTAAAATCATCTGGATTTGTAGAACGAATGTATTCAATTTTAAGACTTTCAAGTGCACGTTCAACGCTTGTAATGTTGCCAGCGTTGTAATCAAGAATTCCAATCATAAAACTAGAATATACTAAAATTAATTTTTTAACAATAAAAATAC
>CAZOTD010000037.1:0-13240 GCA_964582685.1 uncultured Treponema sp.
CTTTTTCGGTTAAATATAAAGAGTTATGAAAAGATGTATCTTTTCAAAGTTTGATTTTATTGATTTTAAGGACTTATAAAGAGTTGCAATATTGTAGCAACCTTATAACAAGAAAGAAATTATTTCAGCGGAATAAGTCCAAAAAAGCCAGTAAAACCAAGGGTTTGAGAAGATCACCCTTGGTTTTTTCTTTGAATTTAACCACTTTTTAACCACTTTTACGAAGAGTCAATAGTGTGATGTTTGCATTTTTATGCATAATTTTTTCTTGTAAATCTATCAATAAAGAAACATATCACAATTCCAAAAACAACGAATTAAATCTTGTATTTTTAGGCGATATAATGGCACATACTGCAAACTTCCGCACAAAAGATTACAATGTAATTTGGGACGGAATTAGAGAAATTACGTCATCTTCAGATTTTACTTTTGCCAATATTGAATCTCCTGTGTCAAATGACATTCCTTTTATGAATTATCCAAACTTTAATATGCAATATTCATACCCACAAGCAGCAATTGATGCGGGTGTAAATGTAATGACAGTTGCAAACAATCATACAAATGATCATTTTGAAATTGGAATAAAATCAACTTATGAATGGACTAAATCAATTTCCAAAAAATATGAAAACACACAACGACCTATTTATTTTTCTGGATTAAAAGAAGATGTTTCGTCTATTAAAAATGCTTCGCAAAGCCCTTGTTCTTTTTCGATGATAGAAAAAAATGGAATTAAAATTCTTTTTTTTGGCATAACACAAATTCTAAATACACCAAGTTGCAATCAAATGATTAATTTTTTTCCGGGAACTGAAAATGGAAAAAAATCACTTCTTGATATGATAAAAAAACTTCGCATTGAAAATCCGTGTGATTTTTTTATTCTTGCTTTACATAGCGATGAACCAGAATACGTTCTCGAAGTAAAACCGTCGCAAAAAAAATTTTATTTTGATTTGCTCGATGCTGGAGTTGATATTCTTTGGGCAAATCATCCTCACACACCAAAACCTATGCAATGGATTTTAGATGAAAATTCTGACAAAATTACAAAGGCAATTTTTTATGCAAATGGAAATACAATTTCCGCCCAACGTTACAGCCCTAATTTTCAAAATCCTCAAGCAATGAGAGAATATACAGGAGATGGATTGTGCATTCAAGTTAAAATCCAAAAAACAAAAAATTCATCTTACATAAAATCGTACAAGATTAATTTAATTACAAATATTCTTGATAAAGATAAAAATATTGTAATCAAAAAACTTGACCAAGATTTATTGCACGAACTTGAAAAAAATCAAGAATTTCAATTAAAAGATTATCTTGAAAAGCGACAGGAACTTTTACTCAAATTAATTCAAAATTAAAGTTTTTTTACAACATAAAACTTACAGTTTTGATTGGAGATAACAATATGGCAATAAATTATAAAGTACTTCCAGTTTACGAACAAAAAGAGAGAATTCTTGAAACCTTAAAACATAATCAAGTTATCGTTGTTCAAAGCCCAACTGGTTCTGGAAAAACTACTCAAATTCCAGTAATTCTTCACGAAGCTGGATATTCTATAAACGGAATTATTGCCGTAACTCAGCCACGCAGAATAGCAGCAATTTCTGTAAGTGAATTTATTTCTAAGCAACTTGGAACTTCGTATCCTGGACTTGTTGGTTATAAAATGAGATTTGAAGATAAAACAGATTTGACAACAAGAATAAAAATTATGACTGATGGAATTTTACTTCAAGAAATGAAACTTGATCCTCTTATGAAAAAATATTCTGTCATCATGGTTGACGAAGCACACGAAAGGAGTCTTAACATAGATTTTGTTTTAGGACTTTTAAAACGCGTTCTTAAAGTTAGAACTGATCTTAAAATTATTGTTTCTAGTGCTACAATGAATGCAGAAAAATTTTCAACTTATTTTGATGGTTGCCCAATTGTAACAATTGATACAATTACTTATCCTGTTACAATAATTTATGATCCGCCAACAATTCCTGCAAGCACAAATACTTTAACCGCACAAGAAGCCTTGCTTTCAAAAATTGCAAATACAATTGAACGCATACTTTCTAACAAAACAGATGGAGACATTCTTGTTTTTCTTCCTGGCGAAAAATCAATTAAAGATTGTGTCAATAAACTTTATCACTCACCTTTTTCTCGCAAGATTCAAATAATTCCACTTTATGGAAGGCTTCCAAAAGAAGAACAAGAAAAAGTTTTTGAACCTGCCCCATTTTCAAGAAAAAAAGTTATCATCTCAACTAACATTGCCGAAACTTCTGTCACGATTGATGGAATTACTTCTGTCATTGATTCAGGACTTGCCAAATTAAATTTTTATAATCCAAGAACTTATACTTCAAGTTTAATTGAAACACCAATTTCAAAAGCATCTTGCAACCAGCGTCGTGGGCGTGCAGGTCGTACACAGCCTGGAACTTGTTATAGGTTATATCAAAAAAAAGATTACGAAACACGAGAAAGTTACACAGCTGAAGAAATTTTTAGAACTGATTTAAGTGAAGTTGTGTTAAGAATGGCGGAACTTGGAATTACTGATTTTGAAACTTTCGATTTTATTTCGCAACCATCAAAAGAAGCAATTCCAGGAGCTGTCGAAACTTTAAAACTATTAAAAGCACTTAACAATGATAACACACTTTCTAATATTGGAAATATGATGGTTTTATTTCCGCTTGCTCCTCGCGTTTCAAGAATTATTGTTGAATCGATTCTTCATTATCCAAATGTTCTTGAAGAAGTTTTGATTGCTTCTTCTTTCTTGAGCACACACTCACCTTTTGTTTTGCCACAAGGCGAAGAAATGAATGCGAGAAAAGCACATCACCGCTTTAGAGACATTCAAGGTGATTTTGTTTCTTATGTAAAACTTTATAAAATTTACCAACAACAATCTGCAAAAGAAATATGGTGTAAAAAAAATTATCTCGACGAAAAAGTAATGGCAGAAATTGCAAATATTACAGAACAACTTAGTCAAATTGTCAGCGACCAAAACATTCCAATTTGCGGGGGCGGTTCCATGAACGATTATCTTTGTTGCATTGCTTCAGGAATGATTCAATTTGTTGCTGTTCGTGAAGGTCGTGATAATTTTAGAACACTTACAGCCGACCACATTTCAATTCATCCAGGAAGCAATATGTTTAGAACTGATCCGATGTATATTGTTGCTGGCGAAATCGTTCGCACAAGCCGAATGTTTGCGATGAGTGTTTCACCACTTACGAAAAATCAACTTGAAAAAATTGATGTAAATCTTGAAAAATCTTTGAATGCTTTAAAACAGAACAAAGGTAAAGGCAAAAAACGCTCTTTGATAAATGGTTTTGAATATGAAACAAAATCTTCTTTTAAAGACGAATATTCAAAACAAAATAACATAAATTCAAAAGGCAAGAAAAATAAAAAATCAAAAGAACAGATGACTCTTACAATTGGAGAATTTTCTTTTGACATTTATAAGCAAAAAGGAAAAAAACTTGTTCTTTTGCCTTTGAATGAACTTCTTGTATGTGCCAAAGAATATAATTTTTCTAAAGATACAAAACTTCATATAAAAATTTCAAATTACAAAGGAAAGATTTTACTTAAAAACGGATTTGAACTTATGGCTGGAGAAAAATTGGAATTAATTTTTAAAGTCGCATCAATTCTAAATCTTATACCTGTTGACGAAAAAAAAATTAACAGAAAACTAAACATAAATATAAATCAAGAAAACGCTCCAGAATCTCTTGTTAGTGCACTTGAGTATGTTTTAAATGTTGCAGTTGCAAAAACAAAAAGTAAGGAAATGGGTTTTATTTGTGTCTTTACTGACAACAATGGCAACTATTGGTTTAAAGTTTCTCGTGGATTTACGACAGCAATTTCAGAAAGCCTTTCGACAATTGAAACTTTAATCGATGAATCGGAAGGGAAATTTACAAATGAACAAAAAAACAGAATAAATGCAATTTATCGCAAAATTAATAATTTTTACGAAAACTAAAAATTAAAATTCAAGAGTGTGAATTTTATTCTGTAAATTTAGTAGGCTTGATAAAAAAGATAAAAACGAATTGTTTTTTTTATTTTCATGTTTACCCTACTCAAAGGCAAAGAGCAAACTCTATGCCTCCAAATAGACTTACATCATTCAACATTTGTTCTCTAAAATTATCAAGTCCAATTCCGCCGCGTGTCAATTTCCGCGAAACCAACTAGATGGCATAATCACAAAGATAAAATTTGCATTTACTTTATTGGCACAAACCTAAACGCTCAAATTAAAAAATAAAATCATTTATATATAACTTCAAATTCTTCAAAAACGATTAAAGTATCTTCATTAAATTCATAACCAAGTTCAATTGCTTCATCTTCAAAAGATTCTATATGCCTCTCTCTCCATTGTTCCATATTAGAATCTTCACCTTCTTTTTGAGCAAGTTCCCAATACATTTGTTTAAATGCCATAATGTTTACATTTACATCTTTTATAATACAAACAGCGTTATCTTGAAAATCTGTAAGCACAAAATAGTAACCAGCTTTTGGTATAGATAACATATTAAGTTCAAAAGATTCAAGAGAAGAACAAGTTGCTTTTTTTATGCCACAAAGTACAAGACTATTTAATTGATTTGTTGTAATTTCATCATAACCAAATTGAAGTTCTCCGTGATATTTTAAAGTATCAGGATAGTTTTTTTCTTTTTTGAATTTAATCCAAAAATCGTTTGCGTTCATTTGTTTTTCCAATCAAAGTTTTTATTATTTTTCTATAATTATCAAAGTCATTCAAGTTGTAAAATTTTTCTTGCCTTTTTATTATTTGCTCCAAGTTTTTCATTATCAGAAATTTCTTTTACTTTAGGTTCTGCTTTTGAATATCTTCCACTTGCGTACATATCAAGACCCAACGCACAAGTTTGGGCATCTTTTGAACTCATATATGCAAGACTTACATCGGCAAATTTTTCGTTTGGATATTTTGCAATAAGTTTTCCGATTGTATATCTAAAAGGTTTTCTTTTGTCATCACTTGAAAGTTCTAAAGCAAGTTGTGCAATTTCAGATTTTCCGTAATCAGTATTTTTTAATAAAGCTTCACATGCTTTGCCTTTAGCGAAATCTGTTCCTTTTTTATCTTGAATTGTTTCTAAAAGAAAATTATTTGTTTCTGGCGTGTTCAATTTTGAAAGAACTTGATACGCTTTATCTTTAATGACATTTTCAGGGTCATTTTTTGCACGATAAATTATATATGGGGCTGCTTCTTTTATATCAAGTTTTTCTACTGCATCAATTGATTCTTGGCGAACTTTCCAATGTGCATCTTTTATTCCTTGTATAATTGCAACTTTTACTTCTTGCGTTTCATAATTGGAAAGTCCTTTAATAACATAAACTCGAAAATTTGGATCAGGATTTTCCAAAAGGTCAAGAAGAATTGGAATTGATTCTGTTTTTTTCATTGCACCAATTGCTTCGGCAGCATACATTCTCACAAATGAATTTTCTTCATCGTCTTGGCAAATTTCTGAAAGTTTTTCCCAAGTAGATTCAGCTTTTAGTTTTCCAAGAACTTTCATTAAATTTTGTCTTTGACTTAAAATCAAATCATCGCGGTCAAGATATTCTACAAGATAATCCGCTTCTTGTTCTTCGCCAATTTCACCTAAAGTTGTTAAGGCGCCATTAAAATATGCATCATTTTCTGAATCAAGCAAATTTAGTATGCAAGGAATTGCTTCTTTTGTTTTACATTCTGAAACATATCTAAAAATCATTTCAACAGTACTATTTTTTACATCGTACGGATCATCAAGAACTTCAATCGCATAATCTTCAAGGCATGGATCTTTCAACTTTGTAAAATATTCAATTATTCTTTCACGAACCAAAACACTTTTTGTTGTATAAAAAAGTTCATACAAATCGTCTGAAAATCTTGGATCTTCGTTTGAAATTAAATCTGTGATAAGCGACAAAATTTCTGTTTCAATTCCATATTCGATTATTTCTTTTTTATCTTGAATTGCATTTTTACCTTCATCTTTTAATGCAGCTTTTTCGGCTTTTTGGGAATCTGGGGGCAAAGGTTTTTTCTTTTCAGGAATTGTTACTTGTCGAACAATTTTTTCATTTTTCAGATTTTCATCTTGTGCGAATACTGAAAACAAAGATAATGCAATTAAAACAAAGAATATTTTTTTCATTCAATTTCTCCTGCTTTAAAGCGTTTTAAAAATATTTTACGATATTCATCAAATCTATTATGATTAATTGCCTCACGAGATTCTTTTACAAGATTATTAAGAAAATATAAATTGTGGTATGACGCAAGCATACTACTTAATATTTCTTGTGATTTAAAAATATGGCGAAGATATGAACGAGAATATGTTTTGCAAACTTTGCAATTACATTCTTTGTCAATCGGAGCAAAATCATGTATAAATCGTTCTTGTTTTATAGACAACATTCCATCATGCGTAAAATAAGAGCCATTTCGTGCATTGCGAGTTGGAAGAACGCAATCAAACATATCAATTCCGTTTGCGATTGCATCAAGAATATAATCTGGAGTTCCAATCCCCATAACATATTTTGGCTTATTTTCTGGTAAACAAGAAACTGTATAAGCTAAAAATTTTGAATATTCTTCTTTTGGCTCTCCAACTGAAAGACCACCAATTGCAATTCCAGGCAAATCAAGGCTTGCAACAAATTCTGCACTTTGTTTCCTCAAATCCTCAAAAAAATTTCCTTGAACAATTGGAAATAGAATTCCTGCATATCCTTTAGATTGTTCTTGTTGCCATTTTGTTTTTGCTCGCAAAAGCCAATCAGAAGTAACTTTAAGAGAATCTTCTGCTTCTTTTTTAGAAACGCCCCAACCAGAGCATACATCAAGTTGCATTTGAATATCTGAATTGAATTTTACTTGAGTTTCTACAACATTTTCTGGTGTAAAAAAATGATAACTTCCATCAATGTTGCTTTGAAATTTTACACCTTCCACACTAATTTTTCTAAGATTAGAAAGTGAAAAAACTTGAAAACCACCAGAATCGGTTAAAAAATTGCGATTCCATTTTGAAAAACCATGAAGCCCGCCAGCGTCAAAAATCAAATCTGAACCTGGTCGCAAATAAAGATGATATGTATTTGCAAGAATTATTTCAAATCCGATTTCTTCAAGTTCATCTTTTGTAATTGCCTTTACAGTTGCATTCGTTCCAACTGGCATAAACACTGGAGTTTGTACAGTTCCATGCGGAAGCGTCAAAAATCCAGTTCTTGCCTTTGAAAATTCATCTTTATGAATTATATTGAATATTTCTATCATATTAAATTCCGTTTTTTTGTTATATTTTTAATTATCGGTATTTTTCAATTTAATTAAAATTATGCTGTCGTTTTATGTTTTAGAATATCGCATAAGAATTAAACTTATAATTAAAAATACTATAACAGGAAACCACGCACCTGTTATCGGAGTTACAAATCCAAATTTAGCAAGAAGCATTGTCACCATTTGAAGCACATAAAATAAAACCGACGCACTCAAAGAAAGCATCATGCTAATAATAATAACATTTTTACGAGAACGACCAGACAACCCGATTGCAAGAAATGTAACAATAAGAATTACATAAGGAAAAGAAAATTTTCTGTAATAAACAGAAAGCGCTTCGCCAGACGCAAGTCCAGTTTTTTGAAGATATTTTATATATTCTCTTGCTTCTTTGATTGTAACTGTATCAACATCGACTTTATTATTTTTGAACGTATCAGGAGATTCATCAAACAAGTTCAATAGTTCATCGGGAATGTTTTTATATTTTAATTCTCCATTTTCATCAAATCCATAATATATAGGTGCAACAAGTTTCCAAGTATTTGACTGTGAGTCCCAATTTGCAGAAGTCGCTTTTACAATAGAATTAAAAGAATTATCATCGTTTCTGATAACAAGCAGAAGGTTTTGTAACCGTTTTGTGCTATCATCATAAATATCAGTTTTATAAATTATTTTCCCACCATGACTTCTGATAACAACATTTGTATTGTTCATATCTTTTTCAATATTCAAAGAACTATCTTTTAACTCTTGATATTGCTTATAACACGGAACTACAACCTTATCGTCAAAAATAAAATATCCAACAGAAAGAATTGCAGAAAACAAAATTAAAGGAAGCATTGCTTTAAAATACGAAATTCCAGAAGCAAACAGAGCAACAAGTTCATTTTGAGAAGAAAGAATACAAAGCATATAACAAGTTGCAAAAAGTATCGAAAGTGGAAGTGCATAAGTAATTGTTTTCGGAAGATATAATGTAAGAATTTTTAGAACAACTGGAACGGGAACATTATTAAAAAGATATTTCCAGATATTCATAAAAAGATCAACAATTTCAAAACCGAGCACAAACAGACATAAGGCACCAAAAAGAAGAGGAAAAAAAATTTTAAAAATATATATTGCAATTTTCATACGCTACTGTTTTATCATTATATAATAGAATCCAAGCCCTGCAATTCCCACAACAAAATTTGGCAACCACATAGCAATAAATCCATTCAGTCCATTTCTTAAGCCAAACAACATAAAAATCCAAATAAGTGACCAATAAACAACAGAAATTAAAACTCCAATTACAAGACCAAAAAATACACCATTATGCTTTCCAAAAATCAAAGCAAGTGGAAGTGCAAGAAAAGCAAAAAATAAAGCACCAAAAGAATTGGCAAATTTTCTGTTGTATTCAAGAACATATCGTTTTAAATTATCTTGAGATGTATTAGGATCTTGTTCAAGTTTTTTAATTTCTTGTTTAATATCATGAGTTGTCATTGAAGATGGATCAATTCCACCAGTCATATCAACAAACAAAGATTCAAAAATATTCATTGTCATTTTTTTTGCCGAAATAACGTCAAAATCTTTAAACTTGTTGCTATCGAGGACAAGAACAAGTGGATTGTCCATATTAAGTTGCATACTTACACCAGCTTCCTCGGCTGTATCAACAGTTGATTTTCCTGCAATAATAATTCGCGGATTGTGATTTTCATCGTTATCAAAAAAAACAATGTCAGAAATTTCTCCTTTTGAAACTTCTCCAGTAACAATTGTATTATCACGAAGATGTTTTACAGAATTCGATTCGATTTCAACAAACGGATTTCGTGAAATACTGATAAGTTCTTGTTCGCGATACTTTATCATTCCAGCGGGGAAAAGATAGTCGTTTACAAAAAAAGAAAAAGCAGAAATCAAAATTCCAAGTGCAAGCACTGGAACAAGAATGATAATGCGTGGATTTTGACCAGATGCCCGTAAAATCAAAACTTCATTATCAGAATTCATTCTTCCAAGACACATAAGAAAACCAGTCAAAGTCGCAAAAGGTGCAGTTTGAGAAATTATCGAAGGTAGAGAATAAAAAATCAAAAGAATAACATCCCATAAAGGAAGATTTCTGCCAAGCAATTTAAGCATTAATACAAGAATTTGATTTACAAAGAAAATAAGAAAATAGAACAAAAACATTACTAAAAAATAAATAGTCAGTTCTTTAATAATGTATCGCCAGAGAAAAAAAGTTTTTCGTTTTCTGTTGAGAAACTTTATATGAATTATTTTTCTGCGCAAAAATTTGATGACAAAAATAATCCAGATAGAAATCTTATTTTCCGGTAGAACCAAATCCGCTTTCCCCTCGTTCAGTTTTATCAAGTTCCTTGACAGGAACAAAATTGCCAAAACTAACAGGACTAATTACAAGTTGTGCAATTCTATCCCCATTATGAATTTCAAAATCTTGCAATCCAAGATTAATAAGAATAATTTTAATCTCGCCACGATAATCGCTATCAATTGTTCCAGGTGCATTAAGACAAGTAATTCCATTTTTTATAGCAAGTCCACTTCTAGGTCGCACTTGAATTTCATATCCGCAAGGAATCTCAAAAAATAATCCAGTCGGAATTAATGCACGCTCCATCGGTTTTAGAACAATACTTTCAGAAAGGAAAGCACAGACATCACAACCTGCAGCACCTTGAGTTTTGTATTCTGGAATAATAGCACCATCAAGTGCCAAAACTTTTATATCAACCAAATTCATTTTAACATTATAACATTTTTTTCTTAAATGAATATAGAACAAAAAAAGCAGTACGTTAAAACGCCTGCTTTTTACAACTTTGCTAATAGGTTTTTATTAGCAAAGTTTAAATAATTGAATTTAAAGAATTAAAATCAATTATTTTTGTTCGTCAATTGCATCAATGTAAGAAAGTTGGAGACGACCACGTTGATCAACTTCAATTAATTTTACAGGAATTTGTTGTCCTTCTTTGAGAAAATCTGAAACTTTTTCTACTCGACCATGAGAAAGCTTTGAAATATGACAAAGTCCTTCTTTTCCAGGAAGAATTTCAACAAATGCTCCAAAATCTTTAATTGACTTAACTGTTCCGTTGTAAATTGTACCAACTTCAGGATCTTCTGTAATTCCTTTAACTGCTTTCTTTGCTTCTTCTGCACTTGTTCCTGTTTTGCCGTAAATTGTAACAGTTCCGTCATCATCTGTGTTAATTGTAACATCATACTGCGAACAAAGAGCTTTTACATTTTTTCCACCAGGACCAATAAGAGCTCCGATTTTATCTACAGGAATTTTCATAGTTAAAATTTTTGGAGCATAAGGACTAATTGGTGCAGGTTTATCAATACACTCTTTCATTTTAGAAAGAATATGCATTCGACCGACACGAGCTTGCTCCATTGCCTTTTTCATAATTTCAGTTGTAACACCGGCAATTTTAATATCCATCTGGAAACCTGTAATACCATCTTCAGTTCCAGCTACCTTAAAGTCCATATCACCTAAGTGATCTTCTTCGCCAAGAATATCAGAAAGAATTGCATATCTTCCGTAAGGATTATCACCTTCAGGTTCTGTAATAAGTCCCATTGCAATTCCAGCAACCATTTTCTTCATTGGAACACCAGCGGCTAACATTGAAAGACAGCCTCCACAAGTTGACGCTTGCGATGAAGAACCATTAGATTCCATAATTTCTGACACTACACGAATTGTATAAGGAAATTCATCACGATTTGGAACCATAGCAGCAAGTGAACGTCGAGCAAGATTTCCATGCCCTATTTCTCGACGACCTGTTGTAAGTTTTCCTGTTTCTCCAACTGAATATGGAGGAAAGTTATAATGAAGAATAAAATGTTCAGAACGATCGCCATCAATATCGTCATAAACTTGTTCGTCCATTGTTGTACCAAGAGTACAAACGGCCAACGACTGAGTTTCGCCACGAGTAAAAAGTGCTGAACCATGTGGACGAGGAAGCACATTGATTTCACAACTAATAGGACGAATTTCGTCAACTTTGCGACCATCAACACGAACGCCATCGTCAAGAATCGATTTTCTTAAAAGTCTATACTGAATATCGTCCATTAATGCAGCAAAAAGTTTTGCTTGAACAGAATCTTCCATTTGTTCTGCATATTTTGAAGCAACTTCTTTTATTGCTTTGTTGATTTCAATTCCACGAGTTATTTTACTATCTTTAAAGCATGCTTCTTTCAAAAGTGGAATTGCATCTGCTTCTATTGCTTCTTTGTTTGCAAGTGTTACGTCAAGAGGATTAAGAGGAAGTTTTACTTTTCCAGCTTTTTTTGCAAGTTCTTCTTGCAAAAGACACATATCTGTAATGAAATTTTGTGCCTTTTCTAGTGCACCAAGCATAATTTCTTCTGAAACTTCATTTGCACCACCTTCAACCATTGTAAAGCCATCTTTTGTGCCCGCAACAACAATTTCAAGTTCAGCTTCTTCAATTTGCTTGAATGTAGGATTAATAATATATTCTCCATTTAAATAACCAATGCGAGCAGCAGCAACTGGTCCGTGAAATGGAATATCAGAAATTGTAGTTGCAGCAGAAGCAGCAATTACAGCAAGAATATCTTGAGTATGAATTCCATCTGCTGATACGCAAGTTGGAACAATCTGCAATTCATGTCCAAATGATGGCTCAAAAAGAGGACGCATAGGACGGTCAATAAGGCGAGAAACAAGAATCTCTTTATCTTTCGGGCGACCTTCACGTTTTACAAATCCACCAGGGATTTTTCCAGCAGCATAAAATTTTTCATTGTACTCAACTGTAACAGGAACAAAATCCTGTCCTTCTATAACATTTGAGGACGCACAAATTGTTGCAATAACAGCTGTTCCACCCCATTGTGCATAGACACAACCGTTAGCCTGTTTACCGATTTTTCCTGTTTCGAGGATGAGATCGGCATCTTTGAGTCTGTAAGTTACTCTTTCTACCATGTTTTCTTTTCCTTCTTTTACTTCTTTTCCGTTTAAACAGGACGGTGCCTGTAAAAAAAATGGACGGTCTTACACAAAAAGCCCGTCCATTTTCTTAAAAAACTACTTACGCAATCCTAATTCTTTGATAAGGGCGCGGTATGTTTCGAGATTTGTGTTTTGGAGATATTTCAAAAGTTTTTTACGTTGTCCAATTACTTTTAAAAGTGAACGTTTAGCACTCTTGTCTTTTGGAAAATTTTGAAGATGTGCTGTAAGCTGTTCAATTCTTGCTGTAAGAAGAGCAACCTGAACTTTTGTGTTTCCCGTGTCATTTTCGTTTGCACCAAACTTTGAAACAAGTGATGCTGTTTGTTCTTTTGCAAGTGCCATAGAGGAACTCCTTATTTGGTTATTTCTAACCGTTATTTAATTTATCTATCTGAATAAGCGAAAACCATGCAGGTTATAATTTGAAGTTCGAAATTATAATCACAACAGAATTCGTAAAACAGAGCAAGTAAAAAAGCAACTATTTTTCAAGTTGCCTTTATCAAAACATATACTTATTTGTTATCTGCTTTGATTCCATAACGTTTATTAAAACGATCAATGCGTCCTGCTGTATCAACAAGTTTTTGCTTACCAGTAAAGAATGGATGGCAAGCAGAACAAATTTCAACATGAATATCTTTTACAGTTGAACGTGTTTCAATTACATTACCACATACGCAAGTAATTTTTGTAAGTGTGTACTCTGGATGAATATCCTTTTTCATTATTTAACTCCTAGATTCTTGCCCTGTATTACGCCCGGCGACCTCTAGCTTGCAATTTTGCATCTATCA
>CAZOTD010000038.1:0-13161 GCA_964582685.1 uncultured Treponema sp.
CTATGATGGATTCGAACCATCGACCCACGCCTTAAAAGGGCGTTGCTCTACCTACTGAGCTAATAGCCCATCCATTCGTTTGATGAATGTAGGTCTACTATATAACTTTACAAAATTTGTGTCAAGAACCCTAATAAGAAAAAATCAAAAAAAATATTTTTTTTTCAATTAATCACAAAGTTTTCCGAGTGCTTCAATTTCATTATTTGCTCGAATTTCATCGATTAGTGGTGTTGTAAGTTGAACTGTAATTTGAGAACCAGGAAGTAAAGTTTTATTTTCTTTAAAGCTTTCTTCAACAAGTATTATGCAATGAATAAAATTTTCGGTTACTGCGTGAACTGCTTTTTTCCCATTTGCGAATTTATTCAAAGCATTTAGGTTATGAGAATCTTCCACAATCGCCTTTAGATTTTTTCCTTTGATTGAATTTATATAATTTATTTTGCTTTCAAATGAATATTTCATTAAACAAGAAATTCTTTTTTTTACTAAACTTGCAGGAACTTTGGGATTCATCAAAAATGCTTTTGTCCCAGGACGCGGACTAAAAGGAAAAGCATGAACCCAATGAATTCCACATTCTTTTACAAGCAACATTGTTTTTTCAAAATCTTCATCACTTTCTCCAGGAAAGCCTGCAATAATATCACATGCAATAAATGGATTTTCTTTTGCCATCTTTAATTTTTTGCAAGCATCAAAAACAACGTCCGAATTATAAGGTCGCCCCATACTTTTTAATATTTTGTCGCTGCCACTTTGTATAGACAAATGAAAATGCGGACGAACTCGTTCATCTTTTAAAAAACGTAAAAGTCTGTTATCAATAATTTGTGGATAAAGACTTGAAAATCTAAATGCAACGTGTTGAGTTTCGTTCAAAAGAATCTCAAGCAAATCTGCAATATCGCATTTTCTTCCTTTGTAACTTGATTCATATTGAGCGATATTCACACTTGTAATTACAATTTCATTTTGCCCTTGGGCAATCAAACGATTAACTTGTTCAACAACTTGTTCAACATCAAGAGAAACAGATTTTCCGCGTGCAATACAAATTCCGCAATACGTACAACGATTATTGCAACCATCTTGAATTTTGATTGAAGAACGCGAATGATGAATAAAAGTATCAGTTGAAAGTTTAAAAGGATTTTCACTTGTTTGTGTAACTGGTTTGAAAAGAATTTGTTTTTCAAAATGTTTTTTTATAGCACTTTGAATTTCTTCTGGCGACAAATTTTCTTGATTAAGAATTTTAGTTACAATTTGAGGAACTTCAGAAAGTCGACTTTTTATTTTTCCCGGCAAAACTAAAATACGTTTGTCAATTCCAGCAATTTCTTCTTTGTTTACTTGAGCGTAACAACCTGTAACTATAATAATTGCGTTGCAATATTTTTTGAGCAAAAGTCTGATTATACGACGCGCCTTTTGTTCTGCTTTAGCCGTCACCGTACAAGTATTTACGATTGCAAGAAAACAATCTGGCTCTGGATTATCGGTTGAAGAAATTGCCTTCATCTCAACAGAAAAACCATCTTTAGAGAAAAAAGTGGCTACAGATTCACTTTCAATTTGATTTAATCTGCAGCCTAATGTTTCGATATGAATTTTTTTATTCATGAATAAAAGGTACTTATCTTAAATGTTCTACGACCCGTTCTTTTCCACGGATAGCATCACTTTTTGAAGGATTAAGTTTTAACGCTTCATCATAAGCAGCAGAACTTTCGACGTAATTTCCTGCCATTTCTCTTGCATAACCTAAGCGCGTCCACCAAGAATCAGATGTAGGTTCTTTTCTAACAGCGGCAGAAAGAGCAATATCTGCATGTTGAAATTTTGTTTGTCTTATGTAAATTTCTCCCATAAAGTAATAAGCAAGCCCTACTCGGCTTCCAGTGCGATCATCTGCAATCGAAATATATTCCTGAAATTGTTTAAGTGCCTCATCATTTTTTTCAAGATAATACTTTGCTTCTCCAAGAACTTCGATAAGACGAATATCATAGCGAGAAAGTTTAAGACCATCATAAGCTCTTTGTTCTGCACGTGCATATTCACGATTACCAATCAAACTCCAACAAAGGACAACATAAGCATCAACACGATTTGGATCTGATTTTATTTCATCTTCACAAACAGAAATTGCTTCTCGATAATTTCTGTTATTGTAAAGAACCAGAGCATCTTTTTTATTTTGAGCAAATACGTTTACACAAAGCAACGCAATAAAAATTAAAATAAAACTACGCTTCATCTTTTACCATCGTACAACGACCAGAAAAACTACTTCCAGGTTCAAGGACAACCTGCTTTGAAGTAATATCTCCATCGACAGAACCATTTGGCGTTACAAATACCATAGATTTTCCTACGATATTTCCTTCAACCTTTCCACGAACAAGAATTCTTTCTGCAAAAATATCCGCTTTTACAACAGCATTTTGTGCAATTACTAAATCACTGTCAGCGTTAATTTGTCCAGAAACATTTCCTTTTATCATAAAAGGTTTTGTAAAATGAATCTTGCCTGAAAATGAAATATCAGAAGCAATTACAGTATTAAAATCAGATTCGTCATAATCAAGCAAATCACAGCCTTTATTATCGTACATAACTTTACTTTACCTTGAATTTTAATTTAGAACAAGTCTTCCATTGTGTATAAATGACCTTTTGAAAGCGTTCCATTTTTTATGGCAGAAGAAAGGCGCTCAAGACAATGAACTGCACCATTTGCAAAACCTTCGCGACTTCTTGCTCTGTGAGTAATTTCGATTGTATCAGGAATACTATCAAAAAATACAGTATGCGTTCCAGGAATACTTCCGCAACGCATACTTGCAACATGCAGTTCATTAGATTTTGGTTTTTCGTGGAATGATTCAGTTACTATTGTATTTTTCTTAGGAAAATTTGCCATAAGATGTTTTGCAATATCAATTGCAGTTCCACTTGGACTATCTGCTTTTTGATTATGATGTGCTTCAAAAACACTTACATCATATTCATCAAATTGACTAAAAAGTTTTGCCGCTTCTTCTACAATTTTATAAAACATATTTACGCCAATGCTAAAATTAGAACTTGTCATTGCAACTCCATTGCATTTTGAAGCGAGTTCATCTATTTCTTGACGTTTTTCATTCCAGCCTGTTGTTCCAATTATGATAGGAATTCCAAGTGGCAAAAGCGACGTAATATTCCCAATTACAGAAGACGGATGAGAAAATTCAATAACTCCATCTGCACCACTTTCTTTAACAGCGTTAGCAACAGCATTATAATCGCCTTGAGAAACAAGATTTGTTGCGTCTTGAGAAAGAACATCAATTGTTGCTACAATTTGATGCCCAAAGTTTTTTGCCGAGTTTTCAATCATGTGTCCCATTTTTCCGTAACCGACAATTGCAATTTTCATAAAGAACTCCTATGCCTACTTAATAAAAACATTTACAGCGAAAACTTTTTTTTTTATTTTTCAAAAAAAGCATTGTGCAAAGTATTTACAACAAGATTTGTTTCTTCGTCATCACAAATAACTGTAATATTTACTTTTGATGCACCTTGCGAAATCATCTGAACATTTATTCCAACTTCTGCAAGATGGGCAAAACCGCTTGCAAGAATTGCACTTGAATGATCTGCATCACAAATTATTGTAACAATCGATTTATTTTTTTGAACTTCCACATCAGCAACATTATCAAGATCTTTAACAAGCCCATCAAGTTCTGTATCTCCATTTACTGTAAGAGAAACAGAAACTTCTGAAGTAGCAATTACATCAACACTAATTTCCCATTTTAAAAAGTTATTAAAGACATGAGCCAAAAAACCAGTGTTGCCTAACATTCTTGTAGAATTAATATCGATTAAAGTAACATTTTTTACAGAAGTAATTGCCGTTACTTTTGGAACTTCTCCTGAATGTTTTTCAACAATAATTGAGCCTGGACTTTCGATGTTGTAAGAATTTTTTACACGAACAGGAACGCCACTTTTTAAGCATGGCATCATTGAACGCGGATGTAAAACTTGAGAACCAAAATAAGCAAGTTCAGAGGCTTCTTCGTAAGTTACTTCTGGAACTGTTCGTGCATTTTTTACAACACGAGGATCAGCTGTAAGAATTCCATCTACATCTTTCCAAGTTTGAATTTCATCTGCTTTCATTGCAGAACCAATCATAGTTGCCGTCAAATCAGAACCGCCACGACCAAGAGTTGTAATATTGCCTCTTTTGTCTTTTGCAATAAATCCTGTAACAATTGGGATTTCTTTTATTTTTCCATTTTTGTAATCATTTAAATGCTCAGGAATTGTTTTCCAAACTTCATCAAGAAGTTCCGCAGACATAAAATTTGAATCGCTAACAAATCCAAGATCCCAAGCATCAAAAAACTTTGCTGGAATATTTTGAGATTCAAGATATGCTGCCATCATTCTAACTGACATTCTCTCGCCAAAAGAAACAAGATAATCTCTTGTACGTCTTGTAAGTTCACGTAACATCGAAATTCCTGTTAAAAGTTGAGTCAATTCTTCAAGAAGGCTGTCAATCGCTTCAATTTTTATGCCGAGAATTTTGGCTGTATCACGGTGAAGTTTTTCAACACCAGAAATGTCAACTTTGCCATTAACAGCAATATCGGCAGCGTCTAACAAATTATCAGTTGTATCTCCCATTGCAGAAAGAACTACAACCGGGTTTTTATTTTGATATGCTTTTATAATTGTGGCAACATGGCGAATACGTTGTGCATTTGCAACAGAAGAACCGCCGAACTTCATTACTATCATAAAACAAAATATATACGATTTTTGAATATTTATGCAATATAATGAAAATCATTCAAACTAAACTGTCACTTGCAGATAATCAAGAATTATTTTATTCTGTAATCAAAATATGAAGTTAAAAAATCTGTTCATCTGTTTTTTTTCTCTTTTTTTTGTTTTTTCCAAAATTCAAGCACAGGAAAATTCAACTTTTGAAAATTCCTCATTATCTTCTTCAACTTTTTTAACAGGAAAAAATCTTTCTGACAAAATATTTGAGCAAACAATAAATCTTGGCTTTAATCCGATAAAAATGCCTCTTTGTCTTGTTCAAGAAAATGAATTTGCATACAACATTTCAATTAACATCAATTCTTCACAATTTTCAGAAAATCGAAAATACAACACAATAATTTTTGTTTTTCCTCAAGATGACATTATAAATCATATTTCATTTTTAGAAAGTTTTGTAAAATGGAATCAAGCACAAAATTTAGATTTTAATGTTATGATTATTTTAACGGCTTGCGATAAAAGTCAACTTGCAGGAAATGATTCAATGACAGGCTCGGAAGTTTTTGCAAATTTAATTCTTGGAGCAGAAACTTATTGTGTGATTTATTCAAATCTCAATGCACAAAAAATTACAACTTTAACAACGGGTTCTTCAGGAAAAGTCTGTCCTTTATGGCTTGTTGAACTTGTAAATGATAGTTTTGAAAAGAATAAAATTAATCCGACAATTTCTGGAAGTTTTTACATTTCACTTTATAAAGAAAATTTGCTTCGCTCAAGTAGAACGCTTTCATCTTTTCTTTCTCGCGAAATTCCCGCTGTAGAAATAAATGTAAAAACAAACGACCTTTCAAGCCAAAATCTTTTAAGCATTTATCAAAATATTGTTACTTCTTTTAGTTTTCGCCAAACTTTTCACGATGATACTCATTACATTCCAATAGAAATTGGCACAAAACATTTTTGGATTACAGAGAGCATCACAATTATTTTATTACTTATTTTAATTGCAATAAGTCTTGTTTCAATTTGTGATTTGGGATTTATGTTTAGAACAAACCACAACTTAAAAACTATTGCAACAAAACGAGCACTAAAAACTCTTTATCTTGTTCCAATTACAATTCTAGTCCTTACAATTTGTCTTGAAGTTGCACAATTTTTTGCATTATTAATGTATAATTCATTTTTAAAAAATCCGATTGCAATTCTAGGAATTAAAGTTATGATTTCGTTAATTTTGATTTCTTTTGCATTTTTGTTAGAACTTAAATTTCACAAACACACAGATTCAGATACATACGAATATCTTCTTAGATTTTCAAGTCTTTTGAATGTTTTTATTTTTTCGGCAATTGATATTTCTTTGTTTTATCTTTTTGCAATTATTTACATTATTATTTCGATTTCGCAATTTTTCAAAAAAACGATTGCAATTTATATTTTCTTTGTGCTTTCAATTCTTCCTTATTTGCAATTAATTTTTGCAATTGCAACTTATTCAACTCCAACACAAGCACTTCCTCTGATTTTTGCAACTCCTTTTTACAATTTGCTTTTTAGTTGTGCACTTACGCCTTTAAGTATAATGTTGTTGCGCATTTATCGGGAATTGCGTCAGTCAAAATCAAAAGAAAAAAAACGTATCGAAGAAAATTCAGTAAAGCAACTGCAAAAAAAACTTAAAACTAAATTTCCAAAATATTATGTATTAATTCAAGTCGTAACAATTATAATTATAGGAACATTAATTGTCGCAACGACTTTTCATGTGCAAGATATTTTTAGAAATAAAATCAATTTTGAAACATCATACGCAAGAATAGTTGATGCCACAGAAAACAATTTTCTTGTTGCAAAATACAATGATTCTTCGTACTATGGCGAAAAAATTAGGCAAATTTCAATTGACACACAAATGCCAGCATCTCGAGTTGAAGTTTTTGTTTCTGCCGAAACAGAAAATCCTATTTATTACACAACATATTCGACAACCGCTTCTGAAAATAAAAATCAAGTTCAATTCAATTTACCAGATTATCCGCCACAAACTTTTAATATTATTTATACGCCTGACAATTCAGAAATAAGTCTTATCGAAATTTATGCTTATTACGACTATAATTATTATCCAAAAGATTTTATAAACGACGATTCTAATTCACGCAGAAATCTTTTTATAAAAGAAAAAGCATCAATTCTTATTTCTCCAGAAATAAGTCAAGTAATAAAGGAAAAATAATGGAAAACATAAAATGTTTTTTTCATGTTGATTTAGACGCATTTTTTGCTTCAGTTGAACAACTTTTGCATCCAGAACTTCGTGGCAAACCTGTAATTATTTGTGGCAATCCGACTCACAAAAGGAATGTTGTTTCAACTGCATCTTACGAAGCACGCAAGTTTGGAGTTCATTCTGCTATGCCTGCAATTAAAGCGTATGAATTATGTCCTCAAGGAATTTTTGTCGAACCAAATATGGATTCATATTGTGAATACTCGCAAAAAGTAATGAACATTCTAAAAGATTATTCTCCAGATATTATTCAAGTTTCAATCGACGAAGCGTGCCTTGATATGACTGGAACAAAAAAACTTTTTGGTGAACCAAAAGAGATTGCAATAAAAATCAAAGATAGAATTAAAACAGAAATCGGACTTACAATTTCTATTGGAATTGCTTCAAATTCTTATCTTGCAAAAATTTGTTCTGACATAAATAAACCAGACGGACTTTATGAAATTCCTAATGGGCAAGAAGAAAATTTTGTAGAATCGTTGCCATTAAAAGATATATGGGGCGTCGGAGAAAAAACTTTGACACATCTTAAAAGTTGCGGTTTTAATTCTGTCAGCGACATAAAATCTCATTCGCTTGCATTTTTAAAAAGTGTTTTTGGACAAGCTAGTGGAGAGTTTTTATATAATGTTAGTCGCGGACTTGAGCCACAAAATTTTAGGGCAACTCCAAAAAGTCGTTCACTAAGTTCAGAAACAACATTTGAGTTTGATCTTTCTGACATCAATGCAATTGAAACTTCTTTACTTGAACTGTCGACACAAGTAATGCATCGACTTCTTAGTTCAAACATGACAAGTTTTACAGTTCACTTAAAAATTAGATACGAAGATTTTACGACCGTGAATATTCAAGAAACTTTTGAAACGCCAATTCTATGCACTGACGATTTATATTTGCGAGCAAAAAAATTGTTTAAACAAAAATATGATGACAATCGAGGAATAAGACTTTTAGGAGTTGGCGTTCAAAATAAAATTTCCATAAACAAAATAATTCAGCCAGAACTTTTTGAAAACACAAACGCAAAAAAACAAGCAGTAGAAAAAGCAATTCTTCAACTTGAAACAAAATATCCAAATATTAAAATTTCAAAAGCACGTCTTATAAATAAAACAACAACCTCGCAGTAAGCAGCAAGGTTGTTGATTCTTAGATAGTATTGCAATCGGAATTAATGCCCTTTATACAACGAAAGCGTCGGAGTATTAAACTATTTGCACGAATAAAAATCATCTAAGTGGAGAAAAATATCCTGTTTCATCACGTCCACTTCGATTAAGCATATAAGTTTCAACTTCAATTGGAAGATATGCACGACCAAGATCTGTTGGAAGTAAAGATTTATAACTGAATACATAAAGTCCATTTGGAACTGCAAGCATATCTTTTATAACGCTACTTAAACCTTGAGGGCGATAAACATAATATGATTTTCCGTTTGCGTTTTTCATAATATAATTCAATTCAGATTCAATTGCGCCTTGAGAAAGATTAATTACAAAAAAAGAAACATCGTTATTATTCATATAATTTGTTAAATCAGAAATGCTATATCTTGTAAAAGAAGAATCATCAAGTTTTCCTTGAGTAAGATAAATAATTCCTTTTTTCAAATCAGCATTTATTAATTCATTAGTTGCAAGTCGTACTGCAAGATCAAAACTTGGTTTGCTTGTAAGATTTGATTTAAGTGCAGATGTTGAAAATTTTAAAAGTCCATCGGGACTTCCTTTGTATTCTATAATAGGAATTTCGCCAGCACTAATAACTGTGATATTGCCAACGCCTTGCATATTTTGTGCAACTTCTTGAACAGCAACATTAAGTGGTTCATCAAAACCTAACATATAAAGAGAACGGTCAATTATAAGCACAATATCTTCTGTTTTACTTTCTGATGCAGAACCTTCAAAGCGAACCTCTGTACAAGGTCGTCTTTGTTCTGTCAAAACAAAATTTTCTGCTCTAAGACCAACTATAGGAACTCGATTTCTATTTTGAACTTTTACTTGAACTGTAACATTAGGAAAATTCTGTGCTGAAACTTTTTCAATTTCAACATAAAGACCGCCAAGAAGTTCTGACATTTTTGCCATTACATAAACTTCGTTAGAAAGAATATCGCTTACGATAATATTTCCATTAGCATCAGGAACTGCACAAGTAATTCTTGAAGGAGCGTTCCCCATATAAGCATTTTCAAAAACAATTCCTGTTCCAAGTTGAACTGTACTTACATGTTTTTTATCCGAAACAATAAGATAACCGTTATAATATTTCATCGCTTCAGGATTATCAAAAGTTTTTTCTTTTACAAGAATATCTTTATAATTTCCACTTAAATCGAATTCATAAATTGCACCAGTTACACTATCACAAACAAACACGCTATTTTCTACAACAGCAATTCCTGTAGGACCTTTTAAGCCTTCAAAAGTAGTTGATTTAGTTCCAAAAGAAAATGTGCCGTTTCCGTCTTTGTCAAAAACTGTAACACGACAATTACCAAAATCGCTTACATAAATATTTCCGTTATCGTCAGTACAAATATATTGAGGACCTACAAGTTCTCCAATGCCACGCCCTTTTTTGCCAATATACTTTTTGAAAATTCCATTTTCCGAAAGCAAAGCAAGTCTATCTCCAGAACTTTCACTTAAAAGCAAATCTCCAGAATCAAGGCGAATAATATCTACAGGTCTATCAAAACCTGTTAAAGGTCCAGTTATTCTTCTAATAATTGTTCCATTCACATTAATAAGCAAAAGCTCATTTGAACCGTAACAAGCAACCCAAATTGTTCCATCAGAATTTGGCAAACTGGAAATCGGTTGTGTAAAAAGATATTTATTTTCAGAACTAATTCCAGAAAAAACTCCAGTTTCTGTATAACGGTCAAAAGATTCTTCTACGCCAGTAACACGGCGTTCTCTTACAATTTCAATTCTGTTATCGAGAACAAGTCCGCCGTAACCTGCATCTTTTGCAAACTGCCACTGACGAATTGCACTTCCTTCCATTCCGGCTCGATAATATGCTTTTCCAAGCCAATCGATAATTAAATTTTCATTAGGAAGATAAACGAGTGCACGCTCAAATTGCATTATTGCATCATTAAACATTCCGCGATAATAAGAAAGCACACCGCGACGGAATTCTTCTTCGGCAAAACCAGCTTGTGCAGAACGATTATAATTTGAAGAATTATTTACATCTTCAAATAAATTTTGAGCAAAAAGAGAATTCAAATTAAAAAGAAAAATTGTTGTGGCAAAAAAAACAAAAATTAAATTATGGTTAAATAACTTTTTCATTTTTTAGTATCAACCTCATCAAGACAGTGCAAATGCTCAAGAATCTCTGAATTTCCTGGCATAATTGAATCTGCTTTTGTTAAGTATTTTCTTGCTTCTTTATAAAGTCCAAGTTTGTAATATACAAGACCAAGTGAATCAAGGCAGGCGGCAGAATTTGGATTATAATCAACTGCCTTCTTGCAATAACCTAACGCTTGCGTTAAATCTTTATCTTGCACTGCAAGAACATATCCAAGACCATTAAGTGCTGTAGAATTTTCTGGATCAGTTTCGAGAGATTTTCTGTAATAATCAAGACACTTTTCTGTATCTTTTTGTTCCCAACTGACATAAGCGATTGCAGCATAGACACTTGCTGTTTTATATCCAGTTTCCAGAAGTTTGTTTAATTCAAAATCTGCAAGTCGACGACGACCAGAAAGAGCATAAATTACAGCAAGTAAAAATCTGCATTGCAACGCTCGGCTAAGATTTGTTCCCGAAGTTACAACTTGTTCAAGATACAAAAGAGCATCATCATATCGCTCTAATTTTGCATAACAAAGCCCGATAAAATATGCAAGTTCAATATTATCTACTGAAGAATTTTCGGGAAGCCCTAAAAAGAATGTTAAGGAATCAGAATATTTTTTTTGATTATAAAGTTCAATTCCTTCTTGCAAAATATTGTTTTGCGTCATATTTCCCACCCATCAATTATTTTATAACGAAAATTTAATACTATCAAGGTTTATATCAGTGGCACAACATGGTTCTGCGTATATTCTCGAAACCGCAATTTTTCCTTGTCGACATGCTTCGATATCAGAATAACCACGAAGTTTTTCTTTAGCTTCTCCACTTTCAAGAATACTCTCAAATTCTTTTTGTTCATCATCAAGAGGAATAAGAGTTATTTTATTTACTGGGAATTCACGAAAACAAGTATCGGTAAAAACAACTTCAGAAAATTGCGAAAAATTAAAACTATTTACATTTACAAAAACACAACGTTCATCTTTGCCTTTTCCAAAATCAGAATGAACACAAAGGGAACAAAGTGTTTCAAGATTGCTATTTACAAAATCTGCTAGAACATCAAAAGTCCAAACACTTTTATTATCCCAAAGTGAAAGGTCGCTTTCTTTAAGCATCATACTTACAGCAATACCTGGAACGCCAGCTAAAACTGCCTGTCGTGCTGCCCCGCAAGTTCCGCTAAAAATAACATCTGTTCCAAGATTTTCGCCTTTATTAATTCCAGACACAACGGCATCAATTTTGCAGCCAAACATATTTTTACTAAGCCCTGAATATACACAATCAACAGGCGTTCCAGAAGAAGCCCATTGCGTATCAGAAATTTTAGTTAAAATCAGTTTTTGCCCAAGAGAAATGTGATGTGAATTTCCAGAACGATTTCCATCTGGCGCAACAACAAAAACATTATGACTTTTAGAAAGTGCTTTTATCAGCGCATTAATTCCCCAAGCACCAAAACCGTCATCATTTGTTACAAGTACATTCATTTTTACACTCTTAATTTTTTACGACATGTGCACCTTTTGCAGGCTTAACTTCGTAAGTTACAGTTTCAAAACCAAAAATGTGTTCATATTCTGATAGTTTTTTCATATAAGTGGTTACATCTTTTTTACGAATAATTGCAAACAGACAACGACCAAATCCTTTGCCAGTAATACGACCACAAGTTACAGGTTCTTGAATATATTCAAGTTCTGGTTCAAGTTCATTTACACGCTTTAAAATCCAATCAATTTCTGGGCATGAAAGATTGTAAAGATCACGAAGATTTTCATGACTTTGTGTAATACAACGAGCGAACGCTGCAAATTTTTCATTTAGAATTGCTTCTCGTGCGTCAAGAACATTTTGATGCTCTTTAATAATGTAAAGAAGTTTTTTCTTTGTGTCTTCAGAAATAGTTGAAAGTGTTTCGTTAATTTCGGTTGCACTTTGTTCATATCGCCAACCGCCATACACAGTGTTTTTGCGTTCTCGAAGATCTCCGAGCAAAAGAACATTTTGTGGTTCGCGAATAGTTTCTTCGTCCCAAATTGAAATACGAGGAACTTTTGCATCTGTAAGCAATACTTTTTTGTCTTTAAAATTAAAAGGAATATAATCGTAAGTTCCAGTTGCGTGATCTGTAAGAATTAAATTGCCAGGTTTTGAATAAAGAGCAGCAAAATTATCGGCAATATAATTTCCTGTATGCAAAAAAAGTTTATTCCCACGTTCAATTACTTGTAAAAGTTGAACTTCTGAACAATTAAGTTTTAAAAGCTGGCGAATCGCAAAAGCGGTTCCAACTTTTATCGCTGTTGTAATTCCAAAACCAGCAGAAGGAAGAATTTCAGAATATACAGTAAAATTCATTCCTTTTAATTCATAACCACCAGAAGTAAAACCATAAATCATTGCCTTTAAATTATTTGCCCAGCGGTCTTCTTTTTTTACACGAAGATTTGTCAAAGTCGCTTTTTTTGCTTCTTCGAATTGATGAAAGTAAAAATGAACTGCGTTATCATTTCTCAACGAAACAGATATATATACAGGCAAATTAACTGCCATCGAAAGTGTTTTATCCTTGCAAAACCAAGAATGTTCACCTAGCAAATGAAATCTTCCTGGAGTTTCAACTATAAGTTTTGGTGGCTCCCCATAAATTTGTTCGTGTATTTTAGTAATTTCTCTCATGACCACTCCAAAAAGTTTTTTTTCTATATTCTATAT
>CAZOTD010000039.1:0-12925 GCA_964582685.1 uncultured Treponema sp.
GGAAGAGCGTCGTTGTCTGATGAAAGAATCGTTTCAAATAAAAACGCATAAACGCACGTTTTTGAAAACTGACATTCCGCGCATTTTGATTTCCTTGCAATGCAGCACATCGAGCGCAAGTTTTTTCCAAGAACGCTGCGCAAAACAAACAGCGGATTTGTGTCCGCAAAAGCCAGCGATAAAAATTTTAAGTTGAATTGTACTTGAAGAAATTCAAGAATCATTATTCTATTTTAATGCCAGATACTTGAAAAATCAAATTATTCACGCAACTTCCCTAAAAAATACATAACTATCATTTTTTAGCATTTTTTTTTGGTAAATTCTGAAAACTTGTTGTAGCATATAACTATGTACATTATATTTGCAATTCTTTCGGCTGTTTTTGCCGCTCTCACTTCAATTCTAGCAAAAGTGGGAATTGATGGTGTTGGCTCAAATCTTGCCACAGCGATTAGAACTTGTGTTGTTGTTTTAATGTCTTGGCTTATGGTTTTTATAACGCATCAACAATCAGGTTTAGCAGAAATCTCTAAACGCAGTTGGATTTTTCTTATTTTATCTGGTTTGGCAACTGGATTAAGTTGGCTTTGTTATTACAAGGCACTCCAATCTGGACAAGCAAGCAAAGTTGTTCCAATCGACAAAATGAGTGTTGTTCTTACTTTGATTTTGGCATTTGTTTTTTTGCATGAACAATTTACTTGGAAAAGTCTTGTTGGTTGTATTTTGATTACCGCTGGAACAATTTTCATGGTAATTTAGACAAAAAAATTAATTAAATTTATCTAATTTTTATTTGACAGATATAATAATCCCCATATATACTTCTTATTAAAGTGGAAAGTCAAAAAATGCTTTCTGATTTTTTTTAAAAAATTTTATCTGAAAACAAAAAGTTTCTTTTCTCCAATTGCTGTGCCTAAATAAATATTCAATGTTTTAGATATAAATATTTGCATTTTTTGTCAAAAGCTCATTTCCAACTTTCTTTTTAGTGGATACTTTTGTACTACTAAAAAAAACGGAGAGTAATTTTGTGCGGAGAACAAGTTGATTTATGAATTATTTTAAGCTTCAATTCGGTTGTTTAGCGATTGTTGTATATATAGCCATATTTTATGTTAAAGAAAGAATTTCGTATAAATCAAAATCTAACAATTTTGTTTTTAATAACATTTTAATTTTTGGAATATTATCGATTATTTTTAATGGAATTACAGAATACACTGTAAATCATTTAGACCAAATTCCAGATGTTGTAAACAAAATATTATATGTATTTTATTTTTCATCTTTGGATATTGTCATTTTTTCGATGTTTATTTATATAGTCGAAATATCTTATGGACTTCCAAAACGATTATGGAAGAATATTATCTTAATAGGATTGACAGTAATAAATATTTTATTTATTGCAATTTTTGCCCCTAATCTTCAATTTATCGAAGGAAAAGTTTCAAATTATGCACATGGACGTTCTGTTCTTGTTTGTTTTGCACTAATTTTTACTTATATTATTTTAAGCATAATTATTTTTTCACTAGGTAGTCACTCAATCGAAAACCACAAAAAAGCAGTTATTGCGACAACTATTGCCATTATACTTGGAGTTGCTTTATGGCAATTATTCTTTCCAGAAGATTCAATTGTTTGCGTGTGTCCAACAGTTGTCATAATTTGTGCATATTTTAATCTCGAAAATCCAATTCTTGAACGATTAAAAGAGAACAACAATAAAATAGTTTCAGATTTTGCAATTCTTGTTGAAAATAAAGATGACAACACTGGTGGACATATTCACCGCACAACAGAATATGTAAACTTAATACTACGCGAATTACGTTCAAAAAATTTGTATTCTAACATTTTAACAAATGACTATGTAGAAAAACTTACAACTGTTTCGCCTATGCACGACATCGGCAAAATCGCAATTCCCGATGCAATTTTACAAAAACCTGGCAAACTTACTCAAGAAGAATTTGAAATTATGAAAACTCATACAGTTCGTGGCGGAAAAATTATCAGAACAACATTATCAAATACTGGCGATTATGAATACGAAAAAATAGCTTATGAAGTTGTAATGTATCATCACGAAAAATGGAATGGTAAAGGTTATCCTGATGGTCTTTCTAAAAATCAAATTCCTCTTGCTGCAAGAATTGTAGCCGTAGCCGATGTTTTTGATGCAATTTCGTCAAGACGCTGTTACAGAGATGCGTTCCCATTGTCTGAATGTTTTGACATCATAAAACAAGGAATCGGGAAAGATTTTGATCCTACAATTGCAAATTTATTTTTGCAACTGAAAGACGAAGTTACAATTTTATATCAAAAAAAAGTTGTATCATAATTCTAGGAAAAAATTATCTTTGTTTTAAGTTTTATTGCAGTATTAAAGCAAAAATTTCTTGAAAATTTGCAAAACTGAATATAAAATTATTAAAAATTACTTATTGATAACTATAATATTGGAGAAAATAGCTTATGATGGAATACATCAAACTTCAACTTTCTTGTGTTTTAATCATTCTTTATATTGCGGTTGTGTTTTTTGGAGAGAAGAAAATTTATAAATTCAAGCGCAAAGATCCAATATTTACTCGTATTTTGATAATTGGCTTTTTGCTTTGTTGCTTTGATTTAATAACAGAATATACGATAAACCATCGTGAAATTTTTAGCGATTTGGTTAGCCAACTTTTAAATTTGTGTGCAATATATTGCTTTGAAGTGCTTATGTTTTTGCTATTCATATATGTATTAAAATTAACTTATGGAATTCCAAAAAGATGGGGACTTAGGATTTTAATATCGTTGCCAATGGTATTAAATATTTTAATCAGCATCATATTTATTTTTCAACTTCAAATTAAAACTGGGCGTAGAGGAACGTATGTAGATGGAATTTCTTTTAATATTTGCTTTTTGGAAATTTTTATTTATCTACTTCTTTCTACTATTGTTTTAACTACATATTGGAAAAAACTTGAACGACATACTCGAACTGTCATTCTTAATATGATTACTACAGTTACTTTTCTTGCTGTTTGGCAAATCTTTTTTTATGATGTGGGAATTATTAGTTTATGCCCTGTAATTATAATTTTAAGTGCATATTTAAATCATGAAAATCCTGCCATTCAAAAAATGAAAAATCATAATAAAGAAGTAGCGGTAGATTTTGCGATTATTGTAGAAAATAAAGATGGCAATACAGGCGGTCATATCAAACGAACAACAGATTATGTAAATCTTTTGGCTAATGAATTGCGTTCTCGTCATTTATATTATAGCACATTAACTAAGAATTATATCGAAAAACTTTCGTCAGTTGCAGCACTTCACGACATCGGCAAAATCGCAATTCCCGATGCAATTTTGCAAAAACCAGGCAAACTTACTCAAGAAGAATTCGAAATTATGAAAACTCATACAGTTCGTGGCGGAAAAATTATCAAATCAACTTTGACAAATACTGGCGATATTGCATACGAAAAAATGGCTTATGAAGTTGCAATGTATCATCATGAAAAATGGAATGGGAATGGTTATCCAGAAGGTTTAACTTCTGTGCACATTCCTCTTGCTGCAAGAATTATGGCTGTAGCCGATGTTTTTGATGCAATTTCGTCAAGACGCTGTTACAGAGATGCAATGCCTTTAGAAGAATGTTTTGACATTATCAAAAATGGAAGTGGAAAAGATTTTGACCCTATAATTACAAGAGTTTTTCTAGAAGCAGAGGAAAAAGTCATTGCTATTTATAAACAAGAGATTATTTCCGAAATGCCTATTAGTCGATAAATAGCATTTTTCTGTATTTTTCTTAAAAAAAAGTAAAAAAAAAAGTTTGACAAATAAAAAAAGTGATGGTATTGTTAAAATATAAATTGGAATCGTTTCCAGTAATTTACTAGTTTTTTTTCATCTCCAAATTCTCCAATTTATAAAAATAATTTTTTTTTCAGGAGGAAATACAATGAAAAAAATTATCCTTGGTGCTTGTGCTTTATTAAGTGCAACTTTAACTTTCGCTGCTCCAGCTAAAGGAACAGTTAGATTTTTGAATTTCAAACCGGAAGTTGCTGATATTTATCAAGAAATTGCAGCAGCTTATGAAAGAGAAACAGGAGTAAAAGTAATTGTAGAAACTGCAGCAAATAATACTTATGAATCAACTCTTGCTGCAAAAATGGCTACAAGACAAGCTCCAACATTGTTCCAGATTAACGGACCTGTAGGATACGCAAACTGGAAAAGTTATTGTGCAGATTTAACAAATACAGAAATTTACAAACATCTTTCTGATAAATCTCTCGCAATCACAGACAAAGGCAAGGCTTATGGAATTCCTTATGTTGTAGAAGGCTACGGAATTATTTACAACAAAGCAATCACAGATAAATACTTTGCACTTCCTCAAAAAGCAACTTCTTTTAAAAGCATGGATGAAATCAATAACTTTGCAAAACTAAAACAACTTTGCGATGACATGCAAAAAAATGCCGCTGCTCTCGGAATTAAAGGTGTTTTCGCTTCAACTTCGCTAAAAGCTGGTGAAGATTGGAGATGGCAGACACACCTTGCAAATGTTCCAATTTATTATGAGTTCAAAAATGGAAGAGTTAATTTGTCTTCAAATGCTACTCACCAAATTAAATTCACTTATGGAAATAACTTTAAGAACATTTTTGACCTTTATACAACAGATTCTGTAATTGACAAAAGAAATCTTGGTGTAAGAACTGTTGATCAGTCAATGGCAGAATTTGCACTTGAAGAAGCTGCAATGGTACAAAACGGAAACTGGGCATGGAGTCAAGTTGCTGGAGTTAGAGGAAACAAAGTAAGAGCTGAAAATGTAAAATATTTGCCAATTTACATAGGTGTTCCTGGTGAAGAAAATCAAGGTCTTTGTATTGGAACAGAAAATTTCTACTGTATCAATAAAAGAGCTTCAAAAGAAGACCAAAAAGCAACTGCTGATTTTATCTACTGGCTTTATTCTTCTAAAACTGGTAAAAACTTTGTAACTAACAGACTTGGATTTATTGCACCATTTGACACATTTGAAGAAAATGAAAGACCAAAAGATCCTCTTGCACAAGAAATTATCAAATCTATGTCTAAGAGAGGAACTATATCTGTTGCTTGGAACTTCACATTATTCCCTTCACAAGCATTTAAAGATGCATTTGGTTCAGACCTTTTACAATATTGTCAAGGCACAAAAGATTGGAATACTGTTGCAAGCAATGTTGTTAAAAACTGGAAATCTGAATGGGAACTTATTGAATAATAATTCTTCTTTCTATTTTTAGATTTTAGTGGGGAAAGAAACCAGTTGTATTTTGTAAATTATTAAAGTATAAGACAACTGGTTTCTTTTTTTATGCATAAATTTTTATAGAGGTAGATTTCATGAAAACTAACGATCCAACAAAAAAATACTTTCCAGTATTCGTGCTACCTACATTACTTACATTTTTGATGTTTGTTTTAATTCCATTTATAATGGGACTTGTTCTTTCGTTTACTCGATTTCAAGTTATCACAGATGCTCGTTTTGTAGGATTTAGAAATTATATTAGAGCTTTCACTCTTAACAATGAATTTCTTCATGCACTTGGATTTACAACTTTATTCACAATTGTTTCCGTAATTACAGTAAATATTTTTGCGTTTTTACTTGCACTCCTTCTTACAAAAGGATTAAAAGGAACAAATTTATTCCGCTCGGTTTTCTTTATGCCAAACTTGATTGGAGGAATTGTTCTTGGTTACATTTGGAATCTTCTTATAAACGGAGTATTGCTATATTTCTTTGGAGAAGATATTTCATTTGCTGCAAAATACGGATTTTGGGGACTTGTAATTCTTACTAATTGGCAGCTTATCGGTTATATGATGGTGATTTACATTGCTGGACTTCAAAATATTCCAACTGATATGCTCGAAGCCGCTTCGATTGACGGTGCATCGCCAATAACAATTTTATTTAAAATAAAAATTCCAATGATGATGCCTTCAATCACAATTTGTACATTCTTAACTCTTACAAATTCGTTCAAGATGTTTGACCAAAACCTTGCACTCACAAACGGCGCACCAGGAACTGAAACAGAAATGCTTGCGTTGAATATTTACAAAACTTTCTACGGACGTTCTGGATTCCAAGGTGTTGGACAAGCCAAAGCCGTTATATTCTTTATAATCGTTGCTTTGATTGCTTTTATACAACTTAAACTTACAAGAACAAAGGAGATGGAACAATGAATACAGAAACTAAATACGCAAGAAAATACACTTTCAATATGCTTATGACTTTAATTCTTGTTGTTCTTGCAGTAGCGTTTATTTTTCCGATTTTGCTTGTGTTTATGAATTCGTTCAAGTCGCGACTTTATGTTTCGACATCGCCGTTTTCATTTCCACATGGAGAAACTTTTGTAGGTTTTGAAAACTACATTCGCGGAATTACATCTTCAGGATTTTTGCTTGCGTTTTTGCGTTCCGTGTGGATTACAGTCGTAGGTGTTGTTTTAATTGTTGTCTGTACTTCGATGACCGCTTGGTTTATTGTGCGCGTTAAGTCAAAATTCACTAAAATGCTTTATTATCTTTTTACATTCAGTATGATTATCCCTTTTCAGATGGTAATGTATACAATGACTTTTGTCGTAAACAGAATTCATTTTGACAATGTTTTCGGAATTCTTCTTGTCTATCTTGGATTTGGTTCAGGACTTACAGTTTTTATGTTTTCTGGATTTATCAAATCTATTCCACGAGAAGTTGAAGAAGCAGCCCTAATCGACGGATGTAATCCAATTCAAACTTTCTTTTTAGTTGTATTTCCGATGTTAAAACCTACAGCAATTACAGTTGCAATTTTACAAGCAATGTGGATTTGGAACGACTATCTTTTACCTTACTTAATTCTTGGTTCTGAACACAAAACAGTTCCAGTTGCTATTCAACTTGCAATGCAAGGAGCATACGGTTCAACGGACTATGGCGGATTTATGGCAATGCTCGTTGTAGCGATTGTTCCAATTATAATTTTCTATATCTTGGCACAAAAATATATTATAAAAGGTGTAATTGCTGGAGCAGTCAAAGGTTAAAATTAAAACTTATGACAATTAAGGATATTGCAAAAGAATGTGGCTGTGCTTTGGGAACCGTTTCTCGAGTTTTGAACAATCATCCCGATGTGAGTGAAAAAACTCGAGAAAAAGTTCTCGCAGTTGTAAAAAAACATAATTTTATTCTCAACGAAAATGCAAGACAACTAAAACAACAAGAAAGAAAAACATTAGTAATTCTTGTTAAAGGTACTTCTAACATTCTTTTGAATATTCTTCTTGAAAACATTCAAAAAAAAATTGAACAGTTGCCTTTCAATACAAACGTAGTTATTCTTGATGAATACGACAACGAAGCAAAGGTTGCAAATAGAATTTACTATGAACAAAAACCTGTAGGAATTATTTTTTTAGGTGGAAGTCCAGAGTTATTAAAAGACGATTTTGCAAAACTGAAAGTTCCTTGCGTTCTAATTTCAAATGAAGCAACATTGCATAATCAAGTTTGTCTTTCGAGTGTGAGTATGGATAATTTTGCTGCTGCCGAATTTTCTGCAAATTACTTGATTAAAATGGGGCACAAAAAAATTGCAGTTATCGGTGGTGATTTTAAAGGTTCTGGAATTACGCAACGACGTTATAATGGATTTTTGGAAGCTTTAAAAAAAGCAAATATCGATTTTGATTTTGATAAATCTTATATAATTTCAAAATATTCCCTTGAAGGTGGCTCTAACGCAGTAGATGTTCTGTTACAAAAAAATCCAGATGTTACTGCAATTTTTGCAATGTCCGATGTAATGGCAATTGGTGCAATTCGTAGATTTTCAGATCTTGGCTACAAAGTACCTGATGATTTTTCTATAAGCGGGTTTGACGGAATTCCTTTGAGTAGTTATTACTGTCCGAGACTTACAACAATTAAGCAAGATACGAATTCTTTGGCAAGCGAAGGTTTAGACATTTTGCTTGATTGCATAAAAAACAATGCGCCGGCTAAAAATAAATTCATTCCATTTGAGTTTATTGAAGGAGAAAGCGTAAAACAATTATTTTAATCACTAAGGCGGATTTTATGAGTATTTTAGAAAATAGAGCAAGTGGAGTTTTAATGCATATTTCTTCACTTCCAGGGGACACTGGAATTGGAACTTTGGGAAAATACGCATATCAATTTGTTGATTTATTGAAAAAGCATGGCCAAACTTATTGGCAAATGCTTCCGATTTGCCCTACAAGTTATGGAGATTCGCCTTATCAAAGTTTTTCGACATTTGCTGGAAATCCTTATTTCATTGACTTTGAAAAACTTGAGCAAGCGGGACTTCTTTTGCGTTCCGATTGGGAAACAATTAATTGGAACAAAAACGAAACTATTATTGACTTTGGATTTTTATATGTTGAACGACATAAAATTTTTGCAAAAATTCAAAACAACTTTTGCAAAAACATTCCGCCTGATTTTGAAGAATATTGCTTAGCAAATGCGTTTTGGCTTGACGATTATGCACTTTTTATGGCAATAAAAGATGAACACAACGGAGCCCCTTTTAGCGATTGGGAAGTTGAAATAAAATCTCGAAATCCCAAAGCACTTGACGACTGGTCAAAAAAATGTCAAAACCGTATTCAATATTACAAGATTTTGCAATACTTATTTTTTAAACAATGGTACGAATTAAAAAAATACGCAAACGACAACGGAATTAAAATTATCGGCGATATTCCAATTTATATTGCCGCCGACTCAAGCGATGTCTGGTCAAATCCAGAACAATTTTCATTAAATAAAGATTTAACACCAATTGAAGTTGCAGGCTGCCCCCCAGATGCTTTTTCTGCCGATGGACAACTTTGGGGAAACCCTGTTTACAACTGGGAATATCACAAAAACACAAACTACGCTTGGTGGAAAAAACGTATTAGCGAAAGTCTAAAAATTTACGACGTAATCAGAATTGATCACTTTAGAGGCTTTGACGAATATTATTGCATTCCGTTCGGCTCAAAAAATGCAAAAAATGGACTGTGGAGAAAAGGTCCTGGAGCAAGCCTTTTCAATGAAATAAAAAAAGAATTCGCAGACATAAATATAATTGCAGAAGATTTAGGCTTTTTAACTCCGACAGTAATTCAAATGCTAAAGGAAGTTGGATTTCCTGGAATGAAAATTTTACAATTTGCATTTGATAGTCGCGAAAAAAGCGACTATCTTCCATATCGCTACAACCACAATAGCGTAGTTTACACAGGAACTCACGACAACGACACAATTTTAGGCTGGACAAAATCAGCGCGTGCAGAAGATGTCGCTTATGCAAAAAAATATCTTAGAGCAAATTCAGATGACGAACTTAGAAAAGAAATGATGATTTGTGCACTTTCTTGCGTTACAAACACTTGCATTATTTGCATGCAAGATTTGATAGGCCTTGACAGTTGTGCAAGAATGAACATTCCTTCAACAGTTGGCAATAACTGGAAATGGCGTGCAACAAAAGAGCAAATCACCGATTCCCTGTTTGAGTTTTTAGGATATTACACTCGCCTTTTTGGTAGAACAGAATAAATCAAAAAAGGATTTAAATTTTACGATTTTTTTAAACAAAAACAATTCGCGAGGATAAAGGAACGCAAATTTAAGTTTTTACGATTTGTTTCGCCCAAAAACTTTGTCATAATATTCCACTAATTCATTTTTGCAAGTTAAAAACACTTTTGCAAGACTTGGGTCAAAGTGAGTTCCAGATTCTTCTTGTATAATTTCAAACGCCTTTTGATAAGAAAAAGATTCTTTATAACATCGCTTTGAAACTAACGCATCAAAAACATCAGCAAGTGCCATAATCCGCGCTTCAACTGGAATTTGTTCACCTTTTAATCCATCAGGATAACCTTCTCCATTCCATTTTTCGTGGTGAAATCTTGCAACATTGTATGCAACTGTTACAAATTCATCGTTTTCTATTCCAGACAAAATTTTGTTTACTAGATAACCGCCAATAATTGTGTGCGTTTTAACTTTATCATATTCTTCCTGAGTGAATTTTCCTGGTTTGCGAAGAATTTCATCATCAACACCAATTTTGCCTAAATCGTGCATTGGAGCACTGCGAACAACATAATTCAAAAATTTTTTGCTAAATCCCAAATTAGATTTTGCCAATTTTTTTGCGAATATTTTTATAATATCACTTGTTCGTTCAATGTGTTCGCCTGTGCTCAAGTCGCGAGATTCAACAATTTGTGCCATTCCTATAATAATTTTATTTTGAATTTCGTGAACCTTTTGAGTTTGAATTTCAACTTTGCTCTTTAATTGTTCATTAAATTTTTCTTGCATTTGAATAATTTTGTGATGTTCAGTTGTATCTTTGAGTTCAAAAGCATAACCAACTCTTTTTTTTACAAAATTTTCAAGCGTATGAATTTCCGTGTCAAAAAATTTTTCTCCGATAACTAAAGTGTTGTAAAAAACATGGCTGTGCTTTTTTGATTTTTTCACTGTAGAATGAAAATTAAGCAAATTTAAAATAATACTTTGTAATTCTTTTGACGGTGCCTTTATTCTTTTTCCAACTTCACATTCTTTTAATTCAGGAAAAAGATTTGTTGCCAGTTTATTTGAATTCATATATCGCATTTTTTTATCAAAAGCGATAAATCCAATTTTATCCATTTCTTCGTGAATAAAATCTTTGTTTTCGCTTACAGTATAAAGGCTAGAATTATAAACTGGAATTAATGCACCAAAAATTGCGACAATATAAATTATAGGCATTGTGTTAATTTTGAAATCAAAAAATCTTTGAATGAAATAAAAAATAATTGAAACGGCAAGAAGTGTTAACATTAAATAAACACCCTTGCGATAAAAAATTTCTTTATTCAAAACTGAAAAATTTACAATAGCCAACGATGCAACAAAATAAAAACAAAGCGATATTACAAAAATTTTATGCAAATTTCCATATTGCTTATTAACAATACAACCAATTCCATTAATAATCCTAAAGTCGAAACTTTTATAAAACCAATCATTAAATCCAATTGTCAAACTTGATATGTAAATAAGAATTTGCAAAATCAATAAAGGAACAATAACTTTTTTGGAAAGATAAAAATGACAAAAATCGCAAATACTAAAAAAATACAAAATTGGAATAAAACAACCACCAAGATAAATTAAATTATTAGAAAAAACGGAAGCAGCTAAATTTGTCGATGCGGCTAAACTTAAATATCCAATATTTGTAAATAGTGTAATTACTAGCATAACGTTTTGGCGTAAACTTTTATTAATATCAATTATATAAAATCCCAAACACATTATGACTGAAATAAAAACGCACACGATATAAATAATAATCACGAACTATCCCCTTTTTTAACTTTCTTTATATACTTTCAAAGTTCTTAAATATACCTTTTGCTCTTTTGAAAGTCTATAACTTTCGATTGCCTTTTGAATTGTTTTATTATGCGTCCATTTTTCGAGCATTTTATTTTCTAAGATTGGAAGAATTGAATTATATTGTTTTACGAGCCCTTCAGAAAAATACCAAGCAATCATCATATTTATATAATATTCTTGTGAATGAATTTTTAAAATCATATTTGGATATGCTAAATTAAAATTTGTTCCAAGAAAATAAGTCATTAAGTTTTTTATGGCAAAGCGAATAGCATAAGTAGAAGTATTTTCGGAAAAAAGCCAAATATTTATGTACTCAAGAAGTTCATCTTTGTGTTCCTTAAAAACTTTTGGCAACATTTGATCGCAAGTTGCCCAATTATCAATAAAAGGTAAAAATTTATTCACTTCAAAAATACAAGAATCAAAATCTTTGATTTCAGAAATGATGAATGAATGTAATTGATTTTCTTCAAAATATTTGTGAGCAAGCGAATTCAAAAAATCAGAAAAATCATTTTGTTTAAAAAGTTGTTTTGCAAGAATTCTAAGTTCTCCTGTTCTAACGCCAACTATGGTTTTAGGATTTATGTTTGGAATCAACTTTGCCTGAAAATCTCGATATTTTTTATCTTGCAATTTAAAAATCTCGTTTTGAATTTCGTTAACATTCATTTTTATTATTGTAGGAAATTAAAATAATAATGTAAAGTATCTATTAAATAGCGTGTCCCTTGACAAACATAACAATAAAATCACAGCAAAAACAACAATTTGAAAAAAAAATAGGCAGAAAATGATGTTTTCATTTTCTGCCTAACCAATTTTAGTTTAGAATTTTAGTCGGAAGTAATTGCAATGTTCTTTGTTTCTGCCAATGCACGACGAGGCATTGTAACAGTCAAAACACCATCTTTTACTTTTGCACTAATATCATCACCATTTACATCACTTGGCAAAGTGAAACTTCTCTCAAATCTTGAATAAGTGCGTTCACGGACAAGATATTTTTCGTTGTCTTTCTTTGCATTTTTCTTGTCGCCTTTGTCTTCATCTTTAGTTTCAGTTTCTTCAACAGAAGAAATTGTCAAAACATTGTGTTTCAATTCAACTTTTACATCTTTTTCATTTTTTCCAGGAAGATCCATGTGCAAAGTGTAAGCATCTTTTCCTTCTTTTACATCAACTTTTGGAAAAGATTTTTTCAGGCTAAAAGATGGTAACAAATATCTGTCATCATCAAAATCATTAAAAAAATCGTTAAAAAGTGCTAATTCATTCATAATAAAACCTCTATTTTTATAAGATTTGAAAACTACAAGTTTTCAGAAGATTTTAAGTTGCCTTAATTTTCTTCGCTTAACTATATTGCAATTAGCGTGCCAAATTTTAAAATCCTAAAAATATGAGGAAA
>CAZOTD010000040.1:0-12156 GCA_964582685.1 uncultured Treponema sp.
ATATTTATATATTCACTTAAAATTATTTTAGGAAGGTAAGAATGGAACCTATTATTTTAGCGTCTGCTTCACCACGCAGACAAGAAATTCTCAAAAACTTAAAAATTCCTTATCAAGTAATAATGCCTAATATTATCGAAAATAATACTTCGGAAAAAAATCCAGCTGAACTTACAGAATATCTTGCAAAATTAAAAGTTCAGTCAGTCGTACATTCACTTCCACCAAAACAAGTTATTCCTTGGATTTTAGGTGCAGATACGATTATTTCAATTGGCGGAAAAAATCTTGGTAAACCAACTGGACCTGAAGATGCATTTGAATTTATTAAGATGATTCAAGGAAGAACTCACTCTGTATACACTTCAATTGCATTATATAATGGAGTAAAAAAAACTACAGCGACAAAAACTGCTGTTACAAAAGTCACCTTTGCACCAATGACTCAAAAAGAAATCGAAGCCTATATTGAAACTGGCGATTGGCATGGAGCTGCTGGTGGTTATCGTATACAAGGAATGGCATCTTGCTTTATTACAAAAATTGAAGGAACGCAAAGTTGCGTAGTAGGCTTGCCTATTTTTGAACTTTATGATATTTTAAAGTCGCAAGGATATTCAGTGATTGAATAATAAAATTTAATCTTGTTATTTTCTGCCGGATTTGTACAGGATCGTAGATTTTATGTACAAACCGAAATCTTCCGGGCAAGTAAAACTTGCCACGAGTAATAGAGTTAGGTGGTAAATGCTATCTATACGAAAATTGATGTAGATAGTTAATTTTACCGGTGAAGGAGTTTTTATGGCAGTTGTAACCATGAAAAGTCTGCTTGAATCTGGTGTGCATTTTGGTCATCAGGTTAAGCGTTGGGATCCTCGTATGAAGAAGTACATTTTTGCTTCACGAAACGGAATCCACATTATTGATTTGCAGAAAACTATTGCTGCAATTCGTGAAAGCTATGATGCAATTAGAAAAATTACTGCATCTGGCAAATCTGTTCTCTTTGTAGGAACAAAAAAACAAGCACAGCAAGCAATTCAAAAAGAAGCAGAACGCTGTGGAATGTATTATGTAAACAACCGCTGGCTTGGTGGTATGCTTACAAACTTCTCTACAATCAAAAAATCACTTTCACGTCTTAAGAAAATCGAAAAAATGGAAGTAGACGGAACTTTTGCAAGTCTTACAAAAAAAGAAGTTGCCGCTCTTCAAAAAGAAAAAGCAAAACTTGAAAAGAACCTTGGCGGAATCAAAGAAATGAAAGAACTTCCAGGTGTAATTTTCATTATTGATACACACAAAGAACAAATTGCTGTAGCAGAAGCACGCAGAATGGGAATTCCTATTGTTGCAGTTGTTGATACAAACTGCAATCCAGAAGGTATTGATTACCCTATTCCAGGAAACGACGACGCAATTCGTGCTATAACATTATTCACTTCTATCATCGCTAATGCAGTTATCGAAGCTGACAATGAAGCTGGACTCAAAATCATTGAAAATCTCAATGAAGATGAAGATGGAATTCAAACTGATGCTGTAAATAAAAATGAAGATGAAGAAATTGTTGACTATTCTAATTATCAGCCAACAGAACAAAAAGAAGAAGATGTTGAAGCTGACGAAAAAGAAAGTCTTGTTGACGAAGACAAACTTTATAAATAATCTGGAGCAAAGTAATGGAAATTAAAACATCTGATGTAAAAGCATTGCGCGAGCAAACTGGTGCAGGTTTGATGGACTGTAAAAAAGCTCTCACAGATGCTAATGGAGATATGGCAGAAGCTGCAAAAATTTTAAAAGAAAATGGGCTTGCTGCTATGGAAAAAAGATCTGAAAGAGTCTCTACTGAAGGTCGTATTTTTGTACGTACAGTTGGTAACAAAATTGCGATGATTGAACTTACTTGCGAGACAGACTTTGTTGCAAAGAATCCAGACTTTATCGCTGTTGGAGAAAAACTTCTCGATGTAACATTTGAAAAAAATCTTACAAGCGTTACAGAAGATCACACTGTTCTTCTACAAGACCTTCTCATTAAAATTCGTGAAAACATTGTTGTAAAAAATGTTTATGTATTTGAAATTCCTTCGGATTGCACAGCAGCAACTTATGTTCATAGCGACTTTAAAACAGCTGCTTGTGTAATTCTTAAAGGTTCTAATGCTGATATAGTAAAACAGTTTGCTTACGACTGTTGTCTTCATCTTGCAGCATTCACACCAGAATACATTAAACAAGAAGATGTTCCTGAAAGTTTCATAAATGAACAAAGGGAAATCTTCAAGGCACAAATGGACAACGATCCAAAAATGGCTTCAAAACCAGAAAATGTTAAAAATGGAATTCTTGATGGAAAAATTAAAAAACTTCTTTCTGAATGTTGCTTTGTTGACCAAATGTTTGTAAAAGATGATAAAGTTTCTGTTGCAAAAAAACTTGAACAAATTTCAAAAGAAGTTGGAGCAGATTTGTCATTTGTCGTAACAAAAGTTGTAGTTCTCGGCAAATAATTTTTTACATCAAAAAAAGCGGATTTTTTCATTTAACTTTTTTAAAATACGAAATTTTCCGCTTTTTTTTGTATTTTTAGTGTGTTATAATATTACGCAATCGCATAAATCGTGTGCTTGCTTTTAGTTCGTAGTTTTTTGCAAAACTGTTTATTTTTTATCCGCTTTATGCGGAATTTGATGTGACATAGTCGAAAGTAAAAACTTTCTAGGTTGCCACATTTTTCTTTAAGGAAGGTTTAAAATGTCTAATACGACAAGTGTAGAACGCATGGATAAAACAATTGCGGCTCTTAAAGAGTCTTTCAATGGAATTAGAACTGGTCGTGCGTCTGCTACAATTTTTGATAAAGTCCGTGTTGATTATTACGGAACAAAATCGCCATTAAATCAAGTTGCAACTATTTCAATTCCAGAAGCACGAAGTATTATTGTTCAGCCATTTGACAAATCATTAATTTCAGAAATAGAAAAAGCAATTCAAGTTGCAGACTTAGGATTGAATCCTTCAAACGATGGAAAAGTAATTCGAATTTCCATTCCACCTTTAACTGCAGAAAGAAGAAAAGAACTTGTGAAACAAGCAAAATCAATTGCAGAAAATTCTCGAACTTCAATCAGAAATATTCGCCGTGATGGAAATGATGAATTAAAAAAACAACAAAAAGGTGGCGAAATCACAGAAGACGACTTAAAAAAAATGGAGGATGAACTTCAGAAATTAACAGACAAATATATTGCTGAAATCAATTCAATTTATGATGCTAAAGAAAAGGAAATAATGGACTAACAATGTCAAACATGGCACAACAAAGTAACAATACAATTCCACCAGTTCATATCGGAATTATTATGGACGGAAATGGAAGATGGGCTCAAAATCGAGGACTTGCAAGAACTGTGGGTCATAAAGAAGGTCTTGAAACTGCAAAACGTATTGTAAAAGCGTGTGCCTCACTTGGCATAAAATATGTAACATTATATACATTTTCAACTGAAAATTGGAAAAGAACTCAAGACGAAGTTAAATATTTAATGGGTCTAATAAAAAGCCATCTTCGAGCCGAATTTCAGTTTTATAAAGAAAATAAAATTAGAATTGAACACATCGGCGACATTAAAGGTCTACCAAAAGATGTCCAAAACGAAATTATAAATGCAAAAACGGAAACAAAAAATTTTGAAGGACTAACGGTTGTACTTGCAATAAACTATGGAGGCAGAGATGAAATTGTTAGAAGCATAAAAAAACTTTTTGACAAAAATACTTCTGTCGAAGAAATAAATGAAAAATCAATCTCCGATAATTTTGATATACCAGAATTACCTGATGTTGATTTTTTAATTCGCACAGGTGGAGAAAAACGTTTGAGCAATTTTTTGTTATGGCATTGTGCATACGCGGAATTTTTATTTACTGACACATTGTGGCCAGATTATACCACAAACGAATTAGAAAAAAATATTCATGAATTTTACAAAAGAACACGACGTTTTGGAAATGTGTTAAAATAATTATTTTAGGAACGAATTTTATATGTCAAAACTTTTACAAAGATTACTTATATTTTTTATCGGAATCCCAGTAATAATTGGAATCATTTTACCTGATTTTTATTTTCACCTTCCATTTCAAATCTTGGTAATTGCCTTTTCTTTTATGGCAGCTTGGGAATTATCAAATATGTTAAATAAAAAAAGCAAAGTACCTTGCCGACCTTTAGTAATTATTTTTAGTACAATGCTTCCAATTGTAACTTATCTTTGTATTTTGTTTAACCTTGACTATGTGTTAATTGAAGTAACACTTGCAATTGAAATACTTGTTATTTTTGCAATTGAAATTTTTGCAAATAAAGAATTTTCAATGTCAAACCAAAAAATTGCAAATGCAATTTTTGTAATTATTTATAGTGGTTTTTTGCCAACTTTCATTTCAAGGTTGGCAACTTTTTCATATTCTTTTGAAGTAATTTGCCTTTTTTTAATGCTTGTATTTATCAGCGATTCTGCTGCTTGGCTTTTTGGAATGCTTTTCGGAAAAAATAATCGCAATATTGTTGCCGCAAGTCCTAATAAAAGTATTGCAGGTTTTATTGGCGCATTTGTCGGTTCAATTTGTGTTGCACTTTTATTAAGATTTGTATTCTGGAAACATATTTTTGCAAACGATGGAATATTGAAACTTATTATACTTGCAATTTGCATAACAATTTCAAGTATAATTGGCGATCTTGCAGAATCAGTTTTTAAGCGTTCAAGCGAATGTAAAGATAGTGGCAATATCATTCTTGGAAGAGGCGGAGCACTTGATTCCATCGATTCAATTTTTTCATCTGCTCCATTTTATTATGCAATTTTAAAATATCTTTTTAAATTACAATAAAGATTTTGCAATGAAGAAAGTTTTAGTTTTAGGTGCCACAGGTTCAATTGGAACATCGACAATAGAAATTATTAAAAATATGCCAGATGCTTTTTCTCTTGTAGGAATTACAGCAAATTCCAATAGAGAAAAACTTATTTCTCTAAAACATCAATTTAATTGTAAAGCATCTTTGACAAAGGAAGAAGGAACTGATGGAATTAAACGACTTCTTAATGAAACAAAACCAGACATTGTTGTAAATGGAATTGCCGGAAGTGCAGGTCTTATTCCAAGCAAACTTGTTCTTGAATCTAAAATTGATTTAGCGCTGGCAAACAAAGAAACTGTAGTTATGGCTTGGAATTTAATTTCATCACTTGCAAAAAAAAATAGTGTGAATATAATTCCTGTAGATTCAGAGCATTCAGCAATTTTTTCTCTTCTTAATCAATGTAAAAAAGAAAATGTTTCAGAAATTATTATTACAGCAAGCGGAGGCCCTTTTAGAAATCTTCCTAAAGAAGAACTTTCACGAGTAAAACTTAAAGATGCATTAAAACATCCAACTTGGAATATGGGGAAAAAAATTACTATCGATTCTGCAACTCTTGCAAACAAAGGACTTGAAGTAATTGAAGCAACAAGATTATTTGATTTTGAGTTAAAAAATATTAAAGTTGTGATTCATCCACAAAGTCTTGTTCATTCAATTGTAAGAACAAAAGATGGAATGCTTTACGCTCAAATTTCCGATCCTGATATGAAACATCCAATTTTTCAAAGTTTAGTTTATCCAAAAATTATGAACAATTATTTAAAACCATTTGAACTTTTTAATCATGAACTGAGTTTTTATGAACCCCGATTTGACGATTTTCCGATGTTAAATTATGCATACAATGCACAAGAAAAAAATGGCGGTTATACAATTGCATATAATGCGTCAAATGAAGTTGCAGTTGATGCTTTTGTCAATAAAAAAATTGAATTTAATTCAATTCCAGAAATTGTTTCAAAAGTTCTTAAAAAAGATTTTTCTTATACACCATCTTGTTTTGAAGATGTTTTTGAAATTGACAATATGGCAAGAAAATATGCAGAGGAAGTATTATGAAAATTATAATTGGAATTCTTGCACTAAGTTTTATCGTATTTTTTCATGAACTCGGACATTTTATTTTTGCAAAATTTTTTGGGGTAAAAGTTCTAGCGTTTTCAATTGGAATGGGTCCCATTATTTTACATAAAACTATTAAGGGAACAGATTATAGACTTTCACTTTTGCCTTTCGGTGGTTATTGCTCTATGGAAGGCGAGCAAGATTTTCAAAAAGCTATTGATGAAAACATGAAAGAAATTCCAAAAACGCCAACTTCTCTTTACGGCGTTCATCCATTTAAACGCATACTTATTGTTTTTGCCGGTCCGTTTTTTAACTTTCTAATTGGAATAATTTGTTTTACAATTATATCCATGGTTGGCTATCAATATTCTTCTTTTTCAAATGAAATTGTGATTCCAGATGAAACTTATGAAAGTCCTGCAAGACAAGCTGGATTAAAAACTGGAGACAAAATACTTTTTATAAATGGAAAAAAAATTGAAAACTTCCGTTCAATTCAACAAGAAGTTTCTCTTTCACCAAAAAAAAATCTCAATATTGAAATTGAACGTGGCAATCAAATTCTTGACTATCAAATAAAAACAATTATGAATAAAGAAACAGGCAGCGGAATTCTCGGCGTTTTTCCGAATGTTGACAGTCTTGCAGTTTTTGATGTTCCAACATATTCTTTTTTTCCTGCAATTTGGCATGGAATTACTGAAACAATTGACTTTACAAAACTAACTGTAAAAAGTATTGGAATTTTATTTTCTGGAGTTAATATAACAAATGTTGTTGCAGGTCCTGCCCGCGTTACAACAATTATGGGAGAAACTTTAACAGAAAGTTTTAAAGACGACTTTAGAATAGGACTTTATTCTACACTTTCTGTTATTGCGCTTATCAGCATTTCATTGGGATTTATGAATTTACTTCCGATTCCAGTTCTTGATGGAGGTTTGATTCTCTTTGGTTTGATTGAATTATTTTTCAAAAAACAAATTCCTCCAAAAGTTCAAGTTAAAGTTCAATACTTTGGAATTGCAATTATTGCATGTTTGTTTATTCTTGGGATTACTGGCGACATTCGTTATTTCATACAAAATTGGAGAACAAAATGAAAAAAAATTTTTTTTTATTTTTGATATTTGTGTTGAGTTCAATAATTTATGCACAGATGAGAGCGACAAGTTCTGGACATAATGGTGAAATCGAAGTTCTTCTTGAACAACAAAATGCCAAAGAAGAATCATTTTTTGCGTTTGGCAAAGACGGTTTTGTAACTCTTTGGAATTCTTTTGGACAAGGCAAAAAATATCAACTTACTGACAAAGAAATTAAATTCGCAGCAGCAAATCCTATAAAAAATGAAATCGCAATTTACGAAACTGATAGTAATACAATTCATTCAATCTCTGTTTGGGATATGAATAAAATGATACAAAAATTTACTTTAAGTTTTCAAGATTCAATTCTTTCACTTACATATAGTAAAAATGGAACTTACCTTATTGCAGGAACATCAACAGAAAAAGGAACTGTATTTATAAACACAACAAATGGAAAATTCGAAAATCCAATAAAAGACAAAATGAATGTTATGTCTTTTATTGAAACAACAAATTCCGAAAAAACGATGATGACTTATTCTCTTACAGGGAATATTTGCTATTACAGTTTTCAAGACAAAACGCTTAAAACTAAAATATCAACAGAAATCGGAATAACCTCGCCTATTGTTTTTGGTCAATACAAATTTCTTGCAGGAATAAAAAATGGAGATATTGTAATTTTCGATGCACAAACTGGAAAACGACTTATGTCACATTCTGCGAATTTTCCAATTATTTTTGTGAAAAATGATGAATTCTATTATTACGAACAAAATTCTACTAAAATCGGAACATTAAATAAAATAATTGTGGAAGAAAATAACGTTCTAAAAATTACTGAAATTGAAAGATTCAATTTTGATATAAATGAAACTGTGAACAAAGTTTTATTGCAAACAACTCGCGTGATTTTTGCTACAACTCAAGGAAATCTTTATTGTGCAGAATTTGTAGAAAATGGAATCCGCAATTTATTGGCTCTAACAGAAAATAAATATCAAAAAATAAAAAGTGTTGCAGTTATTGATGATAACCTTTATATTCTCACAGATAAAGCAATTTATCTAAAAAATGAAATAAATTCTGAAACTACATTGACGGAACTTATAAAAACTCAAGATTTTAATAATATGATTTCTCATAATGGGAATCTTATTCTTTGGTCTACAGAAAAATCTATTCCAGTTTATTTGTTTGATTTAGATTCAAGAAAACTTGATAAACTTTTTTCAACTCAAGGACAACTTATAACAGTAAAATCTTGCGCTGGACAATTAATTGAAATTGAAAGTAGAACAACTGTAAAACGATTCAATTTTGAAACTAGAACTTTGCAAGAGATTTATTATGGCTCAGGAGTTCAAGATGCTATAATGCTAAATTCTGAAGAACTTTACATTGCGAAATCTGTCACAAATTCAATTGATTCTTCTTTAATTTTTGTAAACACAAGAACGCAAGAAACTGTTCCAATAAAACTTGAAATTGATTATATTTATGCAGTTACAAATGATGAATATGAACTTAAAGAATCCGATAAAAAAAATATTTACGCAATTGGAATTACGCATAATTCAAAAACTTCAAATACAGTTTTAATAAAATATAATATTGAAAAAAAATCAATGGAAACTCTTTATAATTTTAATCAACTAAATATGAATGCATTTGAAATTGCATATAATCAAAATATTTTTACAAATGTAATTGATTTCGCTATTTCAAGTGTAAATGGCAAAAACAAAAAATTAACGATTTACGATAGAAGTGTATCTCTTGCAAAAAATGTTGCACTTTTTAATAATTCAGTAATTTTATTAAATTATGACGGAAGTATATCTTGGATTTCGGGAGACAAAACTTCTATAAACTTTGATTGGTATATAACAAACGATAATATTTTGATTGAAATTAAGTAAAAATATATTGAAAAACATAACTTATGCGTTTTAATTGTATTTTAGGAAAGCCATTGCCAAATTTAATTTAGCAATGGCTTTCCTAAAATTGCATTAATAATTAATTGCAACCTCTAAAAATTGCTTCGTTGTAAGTTTCAAGATATGCTTTTGCGGATTCGTCCCAGGTAAATGTTTTTGACATTCCTGTTTTTTGCATTTTTCTAATATGATCTTTTTTATTATAATATGTATAAGTTGCCCAACCACATGTATTATAAACTGCATCAGGTGTAAGTTGATCAAACATAAAACCAGTTCCTTCTCCTGTTTGTTCATTGTAATTTTCAACAGTATCGGCAAGTCCACCAGTTCTCCTTACAATAGGTAAAGTTCCATAAAGCAATGAATAAATTTGATTTAAACCACATGGTTCATATTGTGATGGCATAATAAAAAAATCACTTCCGGCTTCGATAAGATGACTAAGATTTTCATCATAACCAATATATGCTCTAAAATTAGAAAGTTTTGATTGTAATACATTAATTTCGTTTTGACACCAAGCTTCACCACTTCCGAGCACAACAACTTGAATTTTTAAATTATTGCACATGTTATACATACAACCGTAAGTTGGTGCAAATAATTCCGCGATACCTTTTTGTTCAGCAAGACGAGTAACAATTCCGAATATAGGAATATCATCAGCAATTTCAAGACCCATTTTTTCTTGAAGCACTTTTTTATTAACAGCTTTTTTTTCTATTGTTTTAAAAGTATAGTTTTGTGGAATTCTCTTATCAGTTGCAGGATTCCAGGAACGAAGATCAACTCCGTTAAGAATTCCTCTTACGACATCACTTCTTACACGCAAAAGTCCATCAAGCCCAAAACCGCCTTCGAGAGTTTGGATTTCTTTAGCATAAGTTGGGGAAACTGTTGTAATCATATCGGCACAAGTAATTCCTGCCTGTAAAAGATTTATTCCACCATTTCGCTCAAATCCAGCTCCATAATAAAGTCCCCAGTCAATTCCAAAACTGACAAAATTATCTTTAGAATATTGACCTTGATAACCAAGGTTATGAATGGTCAAAACTCCTGCTGTATTTTTAAAATCTTGATAGCGATAAATATGTTTTAAAAATACTAACGATGGACAAGCCGACCAATCATGACAGTGAATTATGTCAGGAATCCATTGTAGTTTTCTTGCTAACTGAAAAGCACCATGACATAAAATTGAAAAACGATATGGATTATCATGAAAATCTGTTTCTGACGGAACGCCATAAATACCATCACGACCAAATGCTTGTTCATGATCTATAAAATAAACTTTAAGTTTTTCACATTCTGGCATTGGTGCTTCATAAACAGCAGACCAAACTTCCCCTCCTCCAATAGGGATTCCCATTGGTTCATCAAGTTTTTTTAGTTTGCTTCTATCAATTTTATAATATCGCGGAATTACGATTTTAACATCATGTCCCATATTTGAAAGCGTAATTGCAAGAGCACTAATTGCATCTGCAAGTCCTCCTGTTTTTGCAAAAGGAACTGCTTCTGCACTAACCATCAAAATTTTCATATATTCCTCCAACAAAAAGTCAATGCGAAAATATCAATTTTCGATTTGACTTTTTAATGCGATTTTGCAACAAAGTGAAAAATCGCAAGTTATATAAAAAGTTTGCAAAGCAAACTTAAAAAGATAAAAACTGACGACATTTTAAGCAGTTTTTATCTAAATCTCCCATAAAATAAAATCATTAAATAATTTCAAAGATGAAAACTTTACTTAAAAAGTCAGCAAAGTTTTTATTCCAACTCTTTTACTGTATGAGCGGCTTTATAAAATGCATCTTTAGAATTTATAATTGATTTTTCATCAACACAATAACAAATTCTAAACCAACCTTTCATCCCAAACCCAGAACCGCCAGGACATAAAATAAGATTTTTTTCAAGAACTTCAACAAAGCCTAAATCGTCATCTTTCCAACTATCTGGCACTTTACAAAAAACATAAAATGCACCTTCAGGTTCTGCATATTTCAATCCTGCATTGTCAAGAACCGATTTTAATAAATCACGGCGCTTTTCATAAGCGGAATAATCAACTTGAGCATTCCAACTTTTTGCAACAACTTTTTGAAAAAATGCTGGTGCATTTACAAATCCAAGAACACGAGTTGAAAAAGTTACGCCAGCGATAAAATCACTTTTTTCAGGACAAGCAGGATTTACACAAATATATCCAATTCGTTCTCCGGGAATACTTAAATTTTTTGCAAAAGAAGTTACGATTACAGAATATTCATATTTATCAAAAACTGTTGCAACTTTTTTATTATCGTATGTAATTGAACGATATGGCTCATCACAAATGAGATAAGGATATTTTCCAGTTTTATCTCCAAATTCTTTCAATATATCACAAAGTTTTTTAATTTCGTTTTCTGAATAAATTCTTCCTGTAGGATTATTTGGGGAATTTATCAAAACTGCAGCAGTTTTAGAATTAAGTGCAGATTTTATACTATTCACATCAAGAGAAAAATCAGGTGAAGTTTTTACTTCTATCAATTTGCCATTAAAGTTTTTAATATAATTTTTATAATCCACAAAAAAAGGAATCGGAACAATTACTTCATCACCAAAATTAAGCAAAGTTTTAAATACACAATTTAAAGCTGCCGCCGCACCAACGGACATCACAACACAATCAGCGGAAACTAAAACTCCTTGCTCTAAAGTTTCTTTTTGTGCCATTGCTGCTCTTGCTTCATCATATCCTGCATTAGACATATATCCATGACAACAATGGCTTCTATCTTTTGCAATTTCTTCAATTGTATCAAGAACTTGTGGTGGCGGATCCAAATCTGGATTTCCAAGACTAAAATCAAAAACTTTGTCCTCACCATATTTTGCCTTTAAAATTTTTCCTTGTTCAAACATTTTTCGAATTGCAGAGGCACTTTTGCTTGTAATCATTTCCTTAATAAACGCAGATATCATAATTCAATATTATATCACAATTATTGAAAAAATGACAATTTTTGATTTTGTAACTATAAGTTGAATTATTTTGTTTATTTAAATATAATTGAATTATGCCAATTGATAGATTTAAAAATCACTTTTT
>CAZOTD010000041.1:0-12015 GCA_964582685.1 uncultured Treponema sp.
TCGTTATAAGAAAAGTCATCGTTTGTTTGATTAGATGATTCATTGTCAATTTGGGAATCCTCTAAAGAAGTGTCATCGATTGTTGTGTCGTTAGTTAGAGATTTATCTGTGACTTCTGGCAAATCAAAATCATCAAATGCTACTTCGTCATTTTTGTTTTGAGTTGTTGTATTGATTGTTTCGACATTGTCAGTTAGAGGTTCGTCAGTAACTTCTGGCAAATCGAAATCGTCAAATGCAACAGCGTTGGCTTCGTTTTGTTCAAAAGGTTCGTCAGTAACTTCTGGCAAATCAAAATCATCGAATGCTACTTCGTCATTTTCGTTTTGAGTTGTCGTGTCGATTGTTTCGACATTGTCAGTTAGAGGTTCTTCTTTTTGTTCATTTTCAATTTGAGAATTTTCCAAAGAAGTGTCATCGATTGTTGTGTCGTTAGTTAGAGGTTCGTCAGTAACTTCTGGCAAATCAAAATCATCGAATGTTGCTTCGTCATTTTCGCTTTGAGTTGTCGTGTCGATTGTTTCGACATTGTCAGTTAGAGGTTCTTCTTTTTGTTCATTTTCAATTTGAGAATTTTCCAAAGAAGTGTCATCGATTGTTGTGTCGTTAGTTAGAGGTTCGTCAGTAACTTCTGGCAAATCAAAATCATCGAATGTTGCTTCGTCATTTTCGCTTTGAGTTGTCGTGTCGATTGTTTCGACATTGTCGGTTTGTGCTTGCGTAACTTCTGATGGAACATTTCGTTGTTCGGCAGGAATCGAAACTAATGCAACTGTTGTTCTTGAATCTCCTCCAGTTTCTTGGTCATGAAGTTCTGCTTTAAGTTCATTGTTTTCATCAAGGGAAATATCAAGCGATATGTCTGGCTCCCCGTTTGGATGTTTTACGAGATTTTTAATTTCAAGGGAATCAACATATTCTGCATTTTCCATAGTTCCAGTATCAGAACGATACAAGTCAACCTGAACAGTTGTCTGATTGTCCTTTACCGTTGTGAGATTAATTTGTTTTTTTTCTGCAATACCTTCTTGCATGATTGGATAAAAAGAACCATCTGCAAGTTTAATTCCGATAGTTTTCATAAATCACCTCAAAACGACCTACTAAATATTATCCTTTAAAAAGGGTAATTTGTCTATAAAAATGGGTGTAAAATCCATTGCGAAATTAAATAAAAAAAGCCCTGTATTTTTACAGGACTTTAGTTTTATTATTAGGAATTACCAACAAAGTTGCCAGTTATAATAACTTCTTAAATATTCATTAAAGTATAAAAAAATCCTGTCATTGACAGGACAATTCAACGAGGCTAACACGATTCGAACGTGCGACCCTCACCTCCGCAGGGTGATGCTCTAATCCAGCTGAGCTATAGCCTCAATAATTTGCAACGAGTAGAGAAATCGGAAGCGACAGGAGTTGAACCTGCCCGGCCCGTAAGGAACCGACGGATTAGCAATCCGTTGTATTACCGCTCTACCACGCTTCCTTTATATTCGGAGCGAGAGGGATTCGAACCCCCGGTACCCGAAGGTACAACGGTTTTCAAGACCGCCCCAGTACGACCGCTTTGGTATCGCTCCAATGTTGCACAACCAAATTAACATAGATTTGATGTTTTTGTCAATAATATTCTTAATTTTTTTTGTTATCTGCAATTTCCCTTTTTGCAGGACGTGCTCGTGGTGTTGAGGAATAAATTGATTTATCTGAATTTTGATATTCAAATTCTTTTATTTCATTAAGAATTTCGGCTTTGAAAACTTCGATTTTTTGGCAGATGTGAAGTTGTAAAATTTGTGAATCGGATAAGTTAGACGAAATTTCTTTTTCTAAGAGCAAATCATTTGGAGAAAGTTGAAATAAATCAAGAATCTTTTCTATTAATGAAAGACTCGCAGAAGATTCTTTTCGTTCAATGTTGGCAATATGTGAGATAGAAACATTTAGTTTTTCTGCAACTTCTGCTTGAGTCAAATGAAAATGATTTCTATAATAGTGGAGATTTTCCCCTATTATTTCATCAAGGCTTTTGCGTGTGCTCATATTTTAACTTTAAATCGAAAAATCGGAATTTTACATCAACTGTAGCAAATAATTTATATGACTTTTACGAATAGAAAAAAAGTAAAATAAATCTAATATTTTGTAAAAATTTTCTATAATTAAACTTGATTTTCTGTTTTTTTTACCTTATTTTAGATGTAGTTTTGGATGGAAATATTTCTTTTTGACTTCTTTAATTAGGAGTTTAAGATAAAAACTTCGCCCAAAATAGCGTCGAAATTTTTATTTTTAATATAACTTGCGATTTTTCACTTTGTTGCAAAATTGCACTAAAAAGCCAATTCGGAAATTGATATTTCCTCGTTGACTTTTTATTGGAGGATATATGTTGACAGCTTATTTAATTTCAATTTTAACAGCGATAATCGGAATTGTTATGATTGCCGTAACTCCAGGAATTATGAAAGTGCTTGTAATTGCTTTCGGGATTTATCTTATAATTTCAGGATTTATGACACTTTTTCAGACTTTTAAACTTAGTGATGATAAAAGCTACAGAGTGAATGTATGTATTAGGAGTGCGGTTTCAATTATTCTTGGCGTTGTGTGTATAATTCTTGCTTTTAATGTTGTTGAGGCAGCTTTCAAGATTCTATTTATTGTACTTGGAATTTATGCTATGTTGGCAGCGGTTTCAGAAATTATTACTATTATAAAACTCAAGGAATTAGAAATTCCTACAAAACAATATATCACAGAACTTATAGGAACAATAATTGCGTCAATTATATTTTTCATTCTTTCGTCTGATTTTGGACCGAAGTTTGTTAAAATATGCGGAGTTATAATTATTATTCTTGCGATTGTTCTAGCAATTAACGCTTGGCGAAATCAATTGGAAAATGACGATATTATCGAAGCCGATGCTGAAGTTGTAGACGATGAGTAAATGACAGATTTTCAGTGGAACTCATTTCAAAAATTCAAAAACGAATTTAGAGTGCAATGTGAAAATTGGTATGCATATTCTGAAGAATTAATTCTGTTACAAAAAAGTGCGGCAAAAAATGATACGCCATTTTATCCGATTGAAACTCCAGTTGTATATAACCGTGCACTTGATGAATTAACGAAAGATTCTCAGATAAAACTTATAGTAATTGGCGATAATCCTGGCAAGCAAGAGCAATTATCTGTAAATCAAAAATATCTTGTAGGTCAAGCCGGAAAAATCGCCGATGGGTTTTTTAGAAAAAATCCATCTTTGGAAATTGATTTTCGCAAAAATGTAATTGTTCTCAATAAAACGCCTATTCACACGGCAAAGACAAAACATCTTGCTTTTTTAGAAAGTGAATTGATAAAAAGAAAATCCAAAGCCGCTAACTTAATAAAAGAAAGTCAGAGTTGGATGGCAAAACAAACAGCAAAACTTCATCAGAATTTAATCAAAGGTGCAAACAAAAATTCTTTTATTCCAGAACTCTGGCTTGTGGGTTACGGAGAGCTTAAACAAAATGGAATATTTTTTTATTATCGCAATGAATTGGCGGCAGCATATAAAAATTTATTTGACCAGAATCAAGTTTTTGTTTACCAACATTTTTCGATGAATCGGTTTTCTTGTGATTTAAAAGAATATTCTTTGAGTCATCAAAATAATAATTTAAAGACAAATCTTGTAGAACTTGGAACTTTGCACAAAAATCAATTTTTTCCAGAATTAAAATAAAGTTAATTGCAAAATTCACACAGAAAAAATTTAACTATTTTAGTTATCGAAATTTTATATTCCAAATTTCCAAAAACAAAATCTATAACAAATTTCTTTAACTCGTTGAATACGACTTTAAATTTCATTATTATGAATTCATTATGAAAGCAAGTAAATCTCTTATTTCGACACTGCGCGATGCTCCAAATGACGCAGTTATTGCAAGTCACCAATTGATGATGCGTTCAGGTCTTGTTCGTAAACTTGGAAACGGTCTTTACGCTTATATGCCACTTGGATTTCGCTCACTTATGAAAGTTCAAAAAATTATTCGCGAGGAACTTGATAATGCCGGACTTTTAGAAATTAAACCTACAGTAATTGTTCCCGGAGAATTATGGAAAGAATCTGGACGCTGGGATAAAATGTCAGGCGAAATGCTTACTGCTCAAAATCGTCAAGGTCAAGATATGGTCGTTTCTCCAACTGCCGAAGAAGCGTTTACAGCACTTGTTCGCGAAGGACTTTCTTCTTACAAACAACTTCCATTTACTCTATATCAAATTAATACAAAATATCGTGACGAAATTCGTCCTCGTTATGGAGTAATGCGAAGTCGCGAATTTATGATGATGGACGCTTATTCATTCGATAAAGATCAAAAAGATCTTGATAATTCTTATGAGAACATTGCACAAGCGTATCGTCGAATTTTTAAACGCATGGGACTTGAAACAATTTCTGTAAAAGCCGATACAGGTTCAATGGGCGGTTTTGGCTCTGAAGAATTTATGGTTGAATCAGAAGTTGGTGATGACACTCTTCTTCTTTGTTCAAATTGCGATTATGCTGCCAATGTTGAAAAAGCGGCTTGCAAACGAGAAATTCCTCTTGATAGCGAAGGCAATCCTCAAGTTAAAACCAATCTTCCTATTGAACAAGTTGCAACTCCCAATGTTTTTTCAATTGAAGATATGGAAAAATTCTTTAATCAAAAATCACAGACTTTCCTTAAAGCCTTGATTTACAAAGTTTACAATTGTGCAATTAATCTTTCAGAAAATGAATTTTATAAAAACGCGCAAACTGTTACAGAAGGTGGTACAACTTATATTCCAGAAACTTTTTTCTGTGTGCTTATTCGTGGCGACCTTGATGTCAACGAAGTAAAACTTGCCGCAGTTCTTAAAGCGTCAGGTGCAGAACTTGCAAGTGACGAAGATATTCTAAAATATTCCGGGGCACCACATGGTTTTGTTGGTCCAATTGGACTTAAAATTCCTATTCTTGCAGATGAATCGACGATTGATATGCATGATTGTATTGCTGGTTCAGGAAAAGAAGGTTTTCATATTAAACATGTTGAACCAAATCGTGACTTTAAGGCGTTTATGATTGCCGATGTTAGAACTTGTAAAGCGGGTGATTTATGTCCAGAATGTGACGGTAAATTCTATATTAAAAAGGGAAATGAACTTGGTCATATTTTCAAACTTGGTTCAAAATATACAAAATCAATGAATGTAACTTATCTTGGCGAATCTGGAAAACCTATAACTCCATTAATGGGAAGTTATGGAATTGGTGTAGATAGAACGCTTGCGTCAATTATCGAAGGTTATCACGACGACAAAGGAATTTGTTGGCCGATGACAGTTGCTCCATATCAAGTTACAATTATTCCAATTCAATATAAAGATAAGATGAAGGAAGTTTCTGATTCAATTTATGATGAACTTATAAAAGCGGGAATTGAAGTAATTCTTGACGACCGCAATGAACGACCGGGAGTTAAGTTTACAGATTCTGAACTTATTGGTTATCCAGTTCGGATTGTTGTCGGCGACAAAAATCTTCCAAATGTTGAGTTTAAAGTTCGAACTGAACAAAATGCAGAATTTGTTTTAGCACAAGAAGTTGTATCTAAAACAATTCAATTTGTTCGCGATGAACTTTCAAAATTGAACAATTGTTTATAAGTTTGATAATTGAAAATCGCTGTAAAAAGTAGATTTTATAGTAGGAATACAAATGAAAAAAATATTATTGTCATTATTCACATTTTCAATTTTTATTTTTACCACTTCTGCTCTTCCTGGAATAAATTCTTTTATTCAAGATAAATCTGGAGAATATGTTTATTATCGCGACAAATCTTTTACTCGAGAATCTTATATAGGTTTTTTGACTTATGATGATACAACTTATGCGGCTCGATATTATGCTCCAGCAGAAAATGGACTTCCGCCAAAAAATCTAGAATTCCTTTTTACACTTGATGACAAAAAATCTTACATTGACATAAGTGGCGAAAGATTTATTACAACTCCACTTCAAGAAGATACAGCAATCGTTAACTACATTCACGATTTAGTTTTTGAACTTGGTAAGCGACGATTGCGTATTGGAGAAATTTCACCAAATGTTAAAAAAGATAAAAATCTTAATCCTTCTGTTAGATATGTTGAATCTTCGGAATTGATGAATTGTGGATTTGTAAGTTCAGAAGATTTCTTTCAATTTGGTGGCGATGTGAAAATTTATTACGATTATCTCGTTCCTATTTTCAATGTTAAAAAAATTGAAAACCTTACAGATTCCGTTTTTGAAGTTGTTGCAATAGGAACGATTAGTTCTTCAGAAGACAAAAGTTTTTCACAATTCATTCCATATAAATCTGAAAAAGAAAATTCGGCAACGCATAAATTAAAGTACAAACCTGGAACTAAATCTGCTTTGATTCAATTTGGAGAAGCATCAATTAAACTTGATGCAAACTGGGAACCTGCGGGCAATATAAAAAATTATTATTTTTGTGGCTCTTCCGCAATGCTTGGAATGGGAAATATTGCAAAAGAAAATTATTACTTCTATCTTAAATTAGCGCTTTCTTCTTCACAAGAATCTTTTATTCCTTGGAATAAAATTTCAATTTTAGAAAATTCTGACAGAGTTGATATTTATTCTTCTATATATAATTCAGCGTCAAACAATAAAAGAATAATTTCGTTTCTTGTAAACAAAAAGGAAGTTATCCCGATGCTTTCGCTAACAGTTTCTGAAAATGATTACAATTCTGAAAAAAAATATTATCAAGGAATCCTTAAAACTTGGAAATAAAAAAATAGATACGAATTTATTAAGCAATTCTATTATAAAAATATAAAAAACTCGACAAGGCATAGAAAAATACGAGGTTTGAGAATTTGTGCGTTGATTTGTGTTGATTGATTATAGAAAAGTTTTCAAAATTTCAAAAAAAAAAGGAAAAAAACCATTTTTTTTGTTGACAACAAAATCTTTTGCAGTGATAATAGGGTGAAAGAGTGTTAGTGGCTACATAGTAGTTTACTCTTAAATTTTTTATATTCATGTATCCTGGAGGAAATATGAAGAAAAGTAGAATTATCCTTTCAGCTATAGCTGCTGTTGCAATGCTCGCGTCAGTAACAAGCTGTGGAAAAAAGGAAGAAGCAAAGAAATTAGTAGTTTGGTCTTTCACAGATGAACTTCAAACAATGATTGACAACTACTACAAACCTGATCATCCAGATGTAGAGATTGAATATTCTCTTACACCTACAGATCAGTTCCCTAACAAGTTGGATCCAGTTCTTGCTGCAGGAACAGGTGCACCAGACGTATTTGCTCTCGAAGACGCTTTCGTTCGCAAATATGTTGAACAGGGTGACTCTATTCTTCTTGACTTGACAGACGTTTATAATGAAGTAAAAGACAAGATGATTGCTTACCCAGGTGAAGTTGGTTCTTACAATGGAAAAGTTTATGGACTTTCTTGGCAAGCAGCTCCTGGAGCTATGTTCTATCGCCGTTCTTTAGCTACAAAATATCTTGGAACAGACGATCCTGCAGAAGTTCAGAAATATGTTTCAGATTGGGGAACATTCATGAATACAGCTGAACTCCTTAAAACAAAATCAAATGGTAGATGTGTAATCGTTTCTACAGTTGGTGACCTTTTCATGCCTTTCAAGGGTGCTCGTAAAGATCCTTGGGTTGTAGGTGGTAGACTTGTAGTTGATCCAGCTATGGAAGATTACATGGAAGCATGTAAAGTTTTAAGAGACAAAGGTTATGAAGGACGCCAAGGTCAGTGGGCTGAAGGTTGGTTTGCAGGAATGAAAGGTGATCTTAAAGATGAAAATGGAAATCCTGTAGAAGTATTCTCATACTTCCTTCCTACTTGGGGACTTCACTATGTACTTAAAACAAACGCACCTGCTACATCTGGTGACTGGGCTATGACTCCTGGACCTGCTCCTTATCGTTGGGGTGGTACTTGGGTAGCAGCATATAAGAACACAAAAGTTCCTGAACTTGCTAAAGACTTTATTAAATATGTTGCAACAGATGATAACTTCCTTGAAAGATGGGCAAAAGATACAGGTGATTTAGTATCTAACAACAGAGTTGTAGATAAAATCAAAGATACATATTCAGAACCATTCCTTGGTGGACAAAACCACTATGCAGAATTTGCTGCAATGGCTAATAATGTAGATGGAAAACTTACACAGGGTACAGACCAAGCTATTGAAGCAATTTGGAATGACGCTGTAAGTTCTTATGTAAATGGTGAAAAGTCTAAAGATCAGGCTATCGCTGATTTCAAAGAACAGGTTAGAGTAACTCTTGGATTCTAATTCTTGAGTGTTTTTGAAAATGCAGCGTGATGACTAATATTGTCATGCTGCATTTTTTATTTTTTTTATGAAAAATATTTCGGAGTATTTATGGCCAAATCAATAAAAGGATCTGAGGCAAAACTTCAAAAATATGGTATATTCTTTATCATTCCGTTTGTTGTGATATACTTGTTTTTTCAGTTTTGGCCTACAATTTATACGGTCTTGTTGTCTTTCACAGATATGCGGGGACTAAAGACGCAGGGATTTCATGGAACAAAGACAATTGTTACAAAATTGTCCGATTATAGTAATCCAGAAGACGACCTTGAACAAGATATTATATCTCCATTATATACTGAGCTTGAAGTTCTTCCTGTAACTGAACCACAAGAAATTAAGGAATTTAGATATGCTCAGTTAGTTACTTCAGATAAGATTAAGCAAGGAAATCTTTTATATGATTATCTAAAAAAACTTGCTCGAATTCGTTACTACGCTGCTGAAAAAGAGGCAAAGAAAGTTTCTAAAGATGCAAATGTTATGGAAGCAGCTAGAAATCGTGGAATGAGAGTAGAAGATGTAGAGGAAGTTCTTGGAATTACTGTACCAAAAGATGAGAATAAAAGACAAAAGTTTATTTTATCTAAAAAATTCAATCTTACCGAGAATGGAATTAACCACACTTTTTTAGTTGAACAGGAAGTTGTAATTTGGGCTAATGCTTTGGGTAAGTGTCAGTTGGATTGCAATCAATTTGTATATGAAATTGGTGAAGATCGCATAACGGTTAATCAAATAGGCGATAATAATCAGTCTATTTATGAAATTAGAGAAGATGGTTCATATACTAGAATAAATGCAAAAACTTCAGAAGTTTCTGAAACTGCTACTAGTGTATTTACATATAACAAAAATTTGACATATACGGAAAATGGTAAGACACATAATCTTCTTCTTAGGCAACTCATTACTCTTAACCATTCTACTGGTAAATGTTTAATTTCTGAATCTCTTTATGAAGTAAGACCAGATGGAACTTATAAAATTGGTGATGTTTCTAATGGTGTTCTTTCAACTTCTAAGAGATTTGTTGACAAAACTAATTCAAATCGTGTTCTTTTCCTTGAGCAGAAAAGTAATTTAAAAATTAACGACAGCACGTGTGAACTTAAAGTAATTGATGGAACACTTGTTGAACTTGCTAACAATAAGAAAGTTGAAGTTGGTAAAGTTTCTACTGATAAAAATGGCGATACAATTGTTAAAACAAAAGTTTGTAAATCTGTAGATAAGGATTCTCCAAGCAAAGTTACTTTAGACAAAGCTACAACAAAATGTGGTGGTGTGCACTTTGTTGGTGGCACTAACTTTAAGCGTTTGTTTGGAGATGGATTCTTCTGGGCATCAATTGGCAACACATTTATTATGTGGTTGTTTAACTTTATTCCACAGTTAGGAATTGCACTTTTGTTTGCAATTTGGTTTACAGATCCACGTATGCACCTTAAAGGTAAGAATGCATTCCGTGCTATGTTCTATATGCCAAACTTGCTGACAGCAGCTTCTGTATCAATTTTGTTCCGCTCTTTGTTCGGTTATCCTACAGGACCTATTAACCAATTCCTTTATAATCTTGGTATTCAATCAGAAACATTTTATGGAACTGGAGTTAATGGAATTGAAATGCAGCGAGAAGCGATTAACTTTTTCCGAGGCATCGCTTGGTCACGTGGAATTGTTTCGTTTATTCAGTGGTGGTTATGGTGTGGTCAGACATTGATTATGTTGATGGCTGGTATTACATCTATTTCTCCATCTTTGTATGAATCTGCTGTAGTAGATGGTGCTAACCAGAGCCAACAAACTTGGTATATTACATTGCCATTGTTAAGACCGATGATGTTGTATATTCTTATTACAGGTCTTATTGGTGGTATGCAATTGTTTGAAATCCCATTCTTGTTGACAGATATGTATGGAGGACCGCGAAACAAGATTCGTACAATGGTTCTTTACATGTACAACCAGGCGTTCCAAGGTGTAAATGATTACGCGTATGGTGCGGCTGTTGCAATGGGTGTATTCGTTATTACAATGGGTCTTTCTATGTTTATCTACTTCTTTATGCAAGATCGTAGTGACATGGGACGCAAGTAGGGGGATTAGAGTATGGATTACAAAGCATCTATGACAGTAAGAAAAGTATTTATTTATATCTTAATGATTTTTTTTGTACTCGTGGCTCTTGTTCCAATCTATGTAATGTTGATTAACTCTACGAGAACAACAGAAGAAATTAATGCTGGTCTTTCATTGTTGCCAGGTAGGGCTGCAGTTAGAAACTGGGACTTGTTGATTACGGCAGGTTCTGGTATTAAGATTGCAGTTGCTGATGGTTTTGATAAACTTATTGCTGACCCTAACTATAAAGGACAGTTTATAAATATTGGTGAGTTTATTTTGTACTTCAAAGCTGGTAAATTCCAGATTTGGCAAGGCTTCCTTAACTCATTTATCATTTCTATTAGTTCAACGGCACTTGGTATTTACTTCTCGGCTTTGACGGCTTATTCTTTGCATATTTATAATTACAAAGGTCGTAAGTTTATTTGGGCATTTATTTTGTTTATCATGATGTTGCCTGCATCTCTTTCGTTCATTGGATTTTATCAGTTTATGTCAGCAATTCACTTGACAGACTCATTTATTCCTTTGACGATTCCTGCAATTGCATCTGCTGCAACAGTATTGTTCATGCGTCAATATATGGCATCAGTTCTTTCTCTAGAATTGGTAGATGCTGGACGTATTGACGGTGCTGGAGAATTTAGAATATTCAATCAGATTATTCTTCCTATTCTTCAACCAGCACTTGCAACTCAGGCAATCTTTGGATTTGTAGGTTCTTGGAATAACTTTGTTACTCCAATGATATTGTTACAATCTGATAGAAAAAAGACATTGCCTATTTTAGTTCAGTTGCTCCGTGGTGATATTTATCGTACAGAGTTTGGTGCTATTTATATGGGTATTACAGTTTCACTTGTTCCTATTATCATTTTCTATTGTTTTATGTCGAAATATATTATTTCTGGTTTGACAATGGGTTCTGTTAAGGAATAATTGAAAAGCAAATCTAGAATCCTATTCAGACAAGCAATTTTCAGTTTGAATTTTGTCCATCTAAATGAATAGGATTTCTAGAATGATTACAAACTACAGTTATTTATCGGATATAACTTTCTGAATTGTTCAATTATTCCTAGTGACGAATGACTTCGTTTTTTGAACTAACAAGGAAGGACGATTGGCCATAGATAATGTTGCTAAAAGCTTCATTACAAATACTCCTCCGAGTATGTTAGGTTTAATCGAAGTGATTTTCTTGCAGGAATAATTCAATAATAAAAAGAACTCTGGTGAATACTGTAGTTTGTTTTTTTTAAATACATTGAATTTTAAGTTTTCAAAATTCTTCATTTGTGTGCCTATCATTTTTGTATTACTAAAATATGTTGTACTTATGTTCTCTTTGATTATTCCAATTTATATATCGCTATACCGCACGCTATAATTAAAACCTATAATTAAAATGTTCTCCTGTTGTTAATGAATCGTTTGATTATGACTACTATGATTTAAATA
>CAZOTD010000042.1:0-11888 GCA_964582685.1 uncultured Treponema sp.
TTTCATGGGACATTTAACAAAATTTTAAAAAAATATCGTATGAAGATGAAAATTAATTAATGCAACCGTCACGTGACGGTTGTATTAATTGAAATTTTAATTTCTTTTCGTTATAAATGATTATATTCCTGTTCGCCCGAAAGGAATAATATGCAAAAAAAGCTTAAAGACATTTTTAACAATACAACAAAATTTGATGAAGCAGGAAATAAAAAGAAGCAATATCATGAAGATTTATACAAAGTAAAAGTTTCCCATTCAAAAGATGATGTTACATTATTTAATATTTTTCTTGCACAAATTATCTTCTACGGGAAAAAACACGAAAAAAAATGCAAGTCACAAAAATATTTTAATACTGGACGAATTAATTATATTTCGCAAAAAAATCAACGAGTAACATTTAAGATGTCATATAGTCCAAAACTTGATGTACATAAAGCTTATTTATCAACTTATATGCCTCAAAATAATAAAAATTATGTTGAAGAAAAACCAATCTTATTCGGAAGCGATCCAAAAGAATATGAAACTAATTTGGTTGGTAAACACTATAAATGTATTTTGTCTCCAGAAAACCAAAACATCAATCTTAAAGTTCTTTGTTCGCAATTTATTAAACGCATTGAAACAATGACTGGATTCAAATTATATTGGCAAGGTGCAATTCATAATGACACTGAACACCGACATGCCCATATTTGTATCAATGGCATAGACCAAAGCAAAAAGAAAGTTTATTTTCAATCAGAAATGATTTCTCGAACTATGCGAGAAACTTTATCTTATATTGCAACACAAATGGTTGGAGAGCGAACAACAGAAGAAATTCAAGTAGCACAAAAAAATTTGATTACTGCACAACGGTGGACAAATCTTGATCAACAAATAGAAAAATACGGAAACAAGATTTCTAAAAGAATGCTAGAGCCCCAAATCCAAAATCGGCTTTCATTTCTTACTAAAATAGGAATTGTAGTAAAAAAAGATAAATATTATCAAGTAAATAAAAATTGGAAAGAAGTTTTAATTGCAACAGGAAGATTCAATACCTTTTTACCCGAATATCAAAATCACGGTGGAAATCTTGAATTATATACTGGCGGTAAAATCACAGGAACGGTGGAAAAAATTATCAATTTTGACAAAGACGAATCTTGGAGCGATGCTATTCTTGTTAAAAATTCAAATGGAAAAAATTACTATGTTCCTGTTTCTAAGATTGATGAAACGCTGCAAGGTAAAATGGTTTGTGTTGATAGTGAAAAAATGGAAAAACTTCAAAAAGTTCAGAATGAAAATATTAAAGAAATTGAAAAATAAATATTGCATTGTTAAATAAACAATATTGACATATACTATATATTCTTTTATACTGTGCATAGTATCTGCTCGCCTTTTTTTTGGAGATACTATATGAGTAAAAACTTTCTCCCAGACGGAAAAGCGGTAACACCGTTTAATCCTCAACTTGAGCACTTTGACATGATATGTGGTCAGGTGATGAAAGAAAATCGAATTTTAAAATATGTTGTAATTGTATCATGCCTTGCGTTTTTCTTTTCTATTGGAATAACTTTGTATGCAATTTCATTACCAGATTCAATTCCTGTGCTTGTTACTATGAATGATTTTGGCGAAACAAAATATATAGGTGAAGTTTCTCGAAGGAATTTCCAAAATTTCAACGTTCCTGAAATTGCAATACAATATCAGGTCAAAGAATTCATTAATCTATACAACACATTATCTACAGATCGTACAGTAATGAAAAAATCCATAGACAAAACATATCATCTGCTAACATCAGTAACAGCTTCTAAATATTCAGCTCTCGTAAAAGAAACACAACCTTTTGAAGATTTTGGAACTCGCACTCGAGAGGTATTTTTTCAAACAGAACCTCTTCAACTATCTAATGATACATATCAAGTAGATTATACAGTCATTACTCGGCAACTTAATGGAACCATAACTGACGAAAAAAATTACAGAGCATTAATTACAATCAAAGTTTTACAACCTTCTGCAGAAGATATAAAAGATAATCCATTGGGAATATACATTACATCCTTTGATATGAAGCCATTAAACCAATTACAAAAATCCAGATAATGCAAAAAGATAGTGTAAAAACACTAAAAGAAATAAGTCAAAAAATATGAACGTTGTTCATAAGAAAGAAATAAATGTTATAAAAAGTGGATTATTAATATTAACTTTTTATGGGAGTAATTATGAAAAAAATGAAAACAAATTTAACAATTTTGATTGTAAGTGTTGCACTCATGGGATGTACCACTGTCAAAGATTTAGAAGAAGTAAATAATACATTTACAGAAGAATCAACACAAGAAAATCTTGCAGCAGAAGAAACACAAAATCAAGAAGAAATGAATGAATATTTGGTTTCTGAACAACTCAAAGTTCAAGATATAGAGAATACTGTAATTTATGTTGACCGCCCTGTTTATATTCCTAATGAACCAGCACAATCTTGGACAGATAGAAAACAAGTGAAAGGTTATGATGCAGTTGTAGCAAGCCAAAAAGCAGCTCTGGTTAAACCAGAAAACTATTCAATGGGAACTTTTTGGTATCAATATAACGAAAATCTAGTATATGAGATTTATGCCCAGCCATATCATTTAACTGATATTATTTTGGAGGCTGGTGAAGTTGTTATTGGAGTGCCGAAATTATCAGAAGATGAATCTGTATGGGAACTTACAGCAGATGTTGGAAAAGATGCTTCAACTGGATTAGATGTTCAACATTTATATATTAAGCCAGCTTATTCTAAACTTGATTCAACACTTATTGTTGTTACCGATAGGCGTGTATATCATTTGCGACTTAAATCTTTTTCAAATACTCACATGGCTATGGTTCGTTTTTCTTATCCTCAACAAAACAGATGGATTGAAAATAAATCACAAACACAAGGACGCAGTATTGAGAATAATTACATTCATATCACTAATCCCGAAAACATTTCTCTTGATTACAAAATTAAATATTCAGTTTTCAAAACTCCAGAATTTTTACCTAAAGTTGTATATGACGATGGGCAAATGACTTATATTCAAGTAGATACAAGCGTTTTACAAAAAAAATTACCGCTTATCTTCAATGAAAAAAATGAAATTGTAAATTACTCTGTTGAAAAAAATGTATTCATTCTTCCACGCCTTATTAATAAGATTACTCTTCGACTTGGAAATCAGAAAGTCACTATTGAAAAAAAAGTTAAAAAACAATCTAAAGCAGAGGTTGAATAAAGACTAAAATGCGAAAAGTGCAAAATAAAAGTAATACTGACGAAATTATCTTAAAAATAATTCTTTTAGGATTTACATGTATAATTTTGTTTTATGTCTTTTTTGGATTTAAGCGAAAAACAAAACTTCTGACTAAAACAGAATTTGAAAATCTTGAATACACCTTATTTTTGAAAGAAAACAAGATAGAAACATCTAAAGAAATCTCAGAAGACTTCGAGAAATACAGGAGAACATATTATGATAGATGATAGTGAAGATACAAATGAACCTCTTGAATATAGCGATATTAATTTAAAAGATGAAGTTGATTCTGAAGAAACAGAAACTTTGCCACCAGAAGAAAATTCTAATGGTGAAGAAAAAGAATTAAATGTTGGTAATATTATTGCAATAGCACTTATTATAATAATTGTAATCATTTTTATATTTATTCTTTCCAGCGGAAAGAAAAAGAAAAAAGCAGACGAAAATTCAGAACTTGATAAGTCAGGAAGTAAAACAGAAATTAATTTTAGAATTGAAGAAAAACAGCCTCCAAAAGAAATTTCCAATTTACTAGAAGAAGAAAATGATACAGAAACAGAGAAAAATGTTGATGATATATTAAACTCTCTTCCACCAGAACTCCAATTGAATCCTCAACCTCCTGCAGGTCAAGCCCCTGTAGCACCAATAGGTACTGTATCTAATAATTATAATTATATATCAGATAGACCTGATACAAAAAATTCTAAATCCGCTAGGAAAATAGAAGGTATAAAAGGTCAAAATTATACATCAAATTCTAATAATATGATTGCAGATGTTTTTAATGGTCGTCAAATAAATTCTTCTCAACCATATCAATCTCTTCCAGCTGATAAAAATGATTACATTGCTCAACAAATGGAAGCAATCCAAAAACTACAATCTAATTATTACAATAACCAAAATGGTACTGATTTCTATTCTAATAGGGAAAGTTTTTTTCAGCGTCAGGCAAATCAGGGAGGAAGTGGCAATTATCTGCCATATAATTCTTTATGGGATGGAACAATAATTCCTGCGGCATTAATTACTGCTATTAACACAGATAATCCTGGAATTGTAATTGCACGAGTTACAGAAAATGTATGGTCAAGTTATGATCAATCACTTCTTTTAATTCCATCAGGTTCACTTCTATTTGCAACTTATAATAGTTCAATTAATTATGGACAAAATAGAGTGCAAGTTGCTTGGGAATTATTGATTCGCCCAGACGGTTATAGAATTCAATTAGGTAACATGAATGGTGTTGATTTAAGAGGAATGAGTGGATATAAAGGTTTTGTAAATAATCACCCTTTCGACACTTTAAAGGCTCTCGGTCTTGTTGCTGTATTCAGTGTAATTCAAACTGAAATTACAGGCTCAATCAACAGTGCTAATAATGAATATACTCAAAATGCAATGAATAGTGTATATGCTGAAGCTTCCAAAATGAGCAATAAAATTTTAGACAAAGCATTAGATATTAAACCTACTATAACTATAAAAGAGGGAACCGAAATTAAAATTATTACTAATATGCCTTTAGAATTACCGCCAGTAGAAATTCCACAAGTAACAGAAAAATATGTAAGGCATAAATAATTATACGATTTGCATAAATTATAAAAACGAAAATAAGGTTAAATACGAATAATATTTTTTTATGCAAATAAAAATACTTTTGAATACTTCGGAACACTCGAAAAAAATGTAAAAAATTATTATTGATTTTATAGGAGTTTTTATGAAACACAAATTTAATCGTTATGCAATTAGCACATCAGTAATTATTTGTTTAATTGCTAGTATTTTTATCTCGTGTAATTTTTGGTCAAGTATTACAAATCCTACTACTAAAAGTATTCCTATTAATTCGTTGTCATTAGGAAAATCTAATTTAACAATGAAAGTTGGTTCGCTTGACTATATATCTGTAAGTATTAAACCCCAAGATGCCCAAAAAGATGTTACGCTTGTTTGGAGTTATGACAGGTCCATAATTAAATGCGATACAACTTCTAATTGGGGAGTTACAATTACAGCTCTTAAAGAAGGACAAACTTCACTTAGATGTAGTTACGGTGGTTACGATGCTACTTGTCTTATTAGTGTTTCCGGATTTGAAGACGGTTATGAAACTACGACAGAACCATATATCTATTCAAACACAACAATTTTACAGACAAGTCCAGGAATTACAGAAAAAGTTTTTGTTTCGTTGTATGGCGGTGATGTATCTGATATAGACGGATATACTTGGACCATTGATAATCCAACTGTTGCAACAATCCAGCCTACAGGTCAATACTGTTTGATTACTGCAAAAGATTCTGGATATGCGAGAATAAAAGTAACTCATAATAAAGCAGTTTATCCTTATTATATTGGAATTTATGTATTTGCCGATGCAACAAAAGTTACATATATAACAACTCAAAATAATATTATTACAATGAATACTGGTGATTCTTCTCAGAATATTTCGGTTAACCTTGTAAATGGCAAAGACACTTCTTCTGACAGTTTGTTCAAATGGGAAGTTATAGATAAAGATAGTTCTGATATTCCTATTACTATTGATTACAATAGTAATAATGCAATTATAACACCAAAACAAAGCGGTAGTTGTACATTACGTATTACTCATCCTGATGCAACATATCCACTTGATATTCTGTGTCGTGTAATCACTATAGTTAAGAATGTTTATATTCTTCCTGATAATACAGTTGTTTCAATGCATGGTGAAGAACTTAAAACAGTTACTTGTTCACTTGAAAATATTAAAGATGGTGAATATTCAATTGATGAGTATGAATATAGACTTGATGATTATAATGTTGCAGAAATAGTTAGCTATGTTGGAAATCAAGTTACCGTTAAAGGAAAAGCAAACGGTTCTTGTAAACTTTCTGTATTTCATCCAAAATCAGCTTATACAAGAGAAATTCTTCTGATTGTAACAGGTCAACTTACTGATGCAATAGATGCTTCTTTTTATATTACAACTAGTCAAAATTACATCAGAACAAAAATTGGGGCAGAGCCCACTGCAATAGCTATAAGCCTTAAAGGTGGAGATACTGGAGATGAAAATGGTTTTGTTTGGAATGTAAAAAGTTCTCCAACAAGTGGAACAAATGATGTAATTAAACTTGAAACTCCAAATGGAACTGCTAATTATTCAAGAGCAGCATCTCAAACTTATGCTTATGGAACTGCTTACATAACACCTAATACAGAAGGTTCCGCAGTTATATCTGTAAGCCATCCAAAAATTGTGTATCCGACAGAAATCCTTGTCAAAGTTCTTTCTCCAAATGCAGTTCTTACAGAGCCATTGTATTTTACTGGTAATGGTCTTATTAGAATTATCAACGGCGAAAAATATGATTATTCTGTAGAACTTCGAGGAGATAATAAGACTTTTGCAGATGACCAAAATATACAATGGAATGCAGAAAATTTTAAAATTTCTATTGTTGCAAACGCTAATGAAGCTCAAATTACAGCTCCGCCACAAGGTACTGGTAATACTATTTCTTTCATTACAATAAGTCATCCAAAATGCGATACTCCAAAAAAGGTTCTTGTTATGACCGCAGATGATGTCCAAACTCTATATTCAATGAAAGCATTATATTCAGATAAACTGTATTATAATATTGAAGTTGAAGATACTTGTGTTTTAATGGCAAGTGAAGTCGGATTTGGAACTAATGATGAAGAAACTGGAAATTATATTCCTTATGATTTTAGAACAGCAAAATGGGAAGTAAAAAATCCAACAATTTGTTCTGTAGAAAAAACAACTGAAAATCCGCTTAACGCACGTGTTAAAGGTTTAAAAGCTGGAACAACTTCTGTTTCTGTGTCTATCGATAATGTAACTTGTGAGTTTACAATTACAGTTTATCCTAAAGGAACTGTGGCTATCGAACCTGAGATTTATTTTACAACATCGCAAAATGTCGTTTCGTTAAACTCAATTAAATCAAGTACAACTGTATATGTTAGTGCAATAAATCTTTCGTCAAGAGAATATTCAAATATTCAATGGTCATTAGACAATGAAGATATTGTTTCTATTGTTCCTAATGGTACAAATGTAACAATTACAGCAAAAGCTAGTGGTGAAGCAATTCTATCTGTGACACATCCAAAAAGCCAAAACACTTTAAAAATTTACATTCGGGTTGGTAGTGAATATGTCATTCCAGAAGCCGAGCCTATAGTTTATATTGGGGCTCCTGATGTAATAACACTTTTAAAAAATTCTCAAAGTCAGCAATTACAAGCAACTCTTGTTAATTATACAGGTTCAGATAAATCTGGATTTAAATTTGCAATTGACAATGAAACAGTTGCAAAAATTACTGCTCAGACACCAACTGGCATTGCATATATAACACCAATTTCAAGTGGACAAGCAGAAATTACAATAACACATACCGCGACTCAAATTACTAAAAAAGTTTTAGTATTAGTTGGAAATAGTGAAGAAGAACTTGCCGGAATTACATATCTTACAACAAGTCAGAATGTAGTTGCTATTGGAGAAGGACAAACAAGAAACATAACTGTAAGCGTTAAAAATTCCCCTGAGGTAATTTTAGATGGCTATACTTGGACTTCCTCCAATCCTGCTATAGTTGATATTTCAACTACAGGTTCTACTGCGGTTCTAAAAGGAAACAGTATAGGAACTGCAATGATTACAGTTTCAAATAAGGCTTGCAAATATCCTCTTACAATAATAGCTCAGGTAGTTAATCCAATTGCCGCAAGTGCAAGTCCATACATTCAATTATCTTCTAGCGTTCTTACTTTAACCGTAAGTTCTAATTTCACAAATATTACTGCTGATTTAGTAGGTGGAACTGAAAGCGATTATTCTGATTTTACATGGAGTACAAATGATTCAAGCGTTTGTGTAGTTTATGGTCAAAATGAGGTTGGAAAAATACGCGCACTTAAAGAAGGAACTACTTATGTTACAGTATCGCATCCTAAATCAAATTATTCTGCACAAATTCTCGTTGTTTGTGACAAAAAAACAGAAAGCGAATGTTATATAAGTGTTCCAAGTTCAATCATTACAATGAAACCCACAGATTCAAGTCAAACTATTTCGGCAACTCTTATAAACGGTTCTTCTACAGATAAATATAACTTTAGTTGGTCGCTTGATGTATATGATGTAATCGATGTTCAATATTCTGCAAATGTTTGTACAATTACGCCAAAACAAAGTGGAAGTTGCACAATTACAGTAAGACATCCGAAATCTTCTTATGACCAGCAGATTATTGTTAATGTTCAAGAATACACAACATTCAGTTTTCCTTTTACTAATACAACAGTTACTCAAGGAAATGTAACTTTCATAACAATGCAAGTTCCGACAACTAAAGTAACCACTCATGTAGAATATTCTGTGGATAATTCAAGAATTTGTTCCATAAGTGGAACTAAAGCTGTTGCTCAAATTCAAGCAATTGAAAATGGAACTACAACTGTTCGTGCAAAACTTGTCGCTTCTAGTACTGGTGTTGTTCAAGCACAAAGTGAGATGATGATTTATGTAAAAGAAAAAGCAACTGATTCTGTTTACATAACGGCTCCCAATACTATCTATACTGTAAATAAAGGCAAAAGCCAAACATTAAGTGCAAGTCTTAATGGTACAGGTGTTACTGTTTCTGATAATGCAAATCTTACTTGGTCTACTAGTGATAGCGATGTAGTTCAAGTAACCGGTATTAATACGGACGGAACAGTCAAAGGTAATCAGATTTATATAACAGCCTTAAAAAGCGGTGAAGCGTTGATTACTTGTTCTCATGAAAAAGCGGCAAGTACATTACAGTTTTATGTCGTTGTTCCTGGAACTGCTGGTAAAGCAATTACTTTGAATAAATCATATATCTCTTTGCAAAAAGGTTCTAGCGGAACTACCATTAAGGCAAATATTGAAAATGCAGAAAATTCTTCTGACTATTATGATATAATTTGGACCTGTGAAGATGTAAGTGGTAAAGGAAAAGATATTGCACGTGTAATGGGAAGTGGGCAAACGGTAACTATTTATCCTGTTTCTCCAGGTGAAGCAAAATTAACTGCTCAACTTCCTGATGTAGAGAAAGTTGCTACTTGTACTGTTATTGTCCAAGAAACAAAAACCTTCACATTTGAACGAACTTCTCAAAAAGTTCAACCTTTCCATTCTACAAAGGTTAAATATACAGTAAGCCCAGCTGATGCAATTCTAACCTGGACAACAACTCAGGACGACAATTATTTTGAATATACTGATTTGGGGACCAATGAAGAAGGCGTGGGGTATCTACAAATTAACGGAATTAAAGAAGGTAGCGGTGCTATATATTGCGTTACAGATGGTGGTGCTAAAGGAACTTTAACTGTTAAAGTAAGTTGGGATTATTCTTTTAAGCTTGATACGCAAAAAATAAGTGGTACTCCAACTAAGGAATACAATATTTATTATAAAGTTAATCCTACTGATTCTATTATCTCGATTCCTGAAAGTGAATATTTTAATACAACTATTGTAAAAAATAGCGAAGATTCTGGAGAAGGAACAATTATCTTGACACCATTAAAAACTTGTAATACATCAATTAATATTTCTGCTCTTAATCCTAATGCTGATAATGCAACTGTTGGCAGGTATGATATTCCGATTGTTTTAAACTATCCAAAGCTTACAATTACACCAGAAATAATTAACAAAGTTTCCTTAAACAATATTAATGAAAACGCTTATTATTCTAATATTGTAAATAATACAATTTATGTCGGAGATGGCGAAAAAGTAACAATTAAACTTAATGTAGAAGAAAAAAATGTTGATCCAACACTCAATATTACAGGTACTCTTCAAAATATTAAGTATACATTTTCTGGTAACGAATTGATATTAGAAGGTATTAAAGAATATACAGAATCTTGTTATATAATTACAGAAGGATACGCTCCGACTTATCAAGGAAAGAAAACTTACCCAGACGGGACACCGATTCTTCCCAAAGATTTTGAGAAAACCACTCAGTTTTTGTCGAATAGTGAACACGATGGCTTAGGATGGGATGTAACCAAAGCACAAAACAAATTTCGCATTATAAATAAAAAACTAGCAAATACTGCAATGTTCTGGGACTCTCCCAATTCAAAAATTTGTTGGGGTCCGTGGAATGGAAACTCTGATCCTGCGAAAGGTAATGATGTTACACATACATTTAAAGTTACAGATTTAAAGTATCAAAATGAGTGGGGAGTAACAAGAGCCCCAGAATTAGACGGAACTATAATGTCAGCTACCGAATTCCAAAATTGTATTTGGTATTATCTGCCTCTTATTACAGAAAAACAAAATTATTCATGCAATGGTGGTAACGCGAAGAAGATAGGTCATGGTTCTTTAACACTGCAATCTGTTCCCGATATTAATACCCAAAATATTAAAGCTAAGTTTGTAGAGAATAGTTACGATACTTCTTTGATAAAAGAAACAAGAGATGGAACTATAGTAATTGATTACTCTTATGAAGGAGGTAATGCTAATAGAATAAGTCTCCAAGTTATTAGCCAAACGCGAAAATGTTTATGCACCTATAAAGAGAAATAAACAATAAGGGGCTGCCATTTTGGCAACCCCCTTATTGTTTATTGCCTTATGTAAGTAAGGTTTTCATAACCAATAAGTTTTTTAAACCAAAGAGTATCAGCTGTTACTTCAAACTGCTTGGATGAATATCGGCGGTTTGTGTTTTTTAATTGTCCATCAATTGTAATTTCAGAACCATTTATGCTCCATTTAAAACTTGAAAAGTTGTTAGGCTCTTGGAAATAGGATTTTCCAGTGCCGTCTTCATAGAAATCAAGATATGCTATTATACCAGCGTCTTTGCAATACCAGGTACCTATGATAAGCGATAATGTGGTATCATTGTCCTGAACTTCCTCCTTTGGCAGTTCATCTATCAAAGATGATTGTTTAGTTTGTTTTGCATCTTGTGCAAATGCTGAAAACAAAGACAATGCAATTAAAGCAAAGAATATTTTTTTCATTTTATTTCTCCTAAATGTTTGGGTTTTGTTTAATAATCCATTTCAAGATTATTTATGAGATGATTTTAGAAACTCTAGATTGGATACAGCAAATTTTTAACTGTCATACAACAGCCTCCTTAAAAACAAAATTGTATGCACAGTGTTTTGCCATAGCCCTTAGGGAAAAAATATGCACGCTATAATTTAAACCGTTCATTTATAAACTAACTTATTGTTTAAAGGCTTTCATAAAAAAAGTTACGGTTTCCAATTATTAAAATTAGTTATCTAATTTTAAGCCAATTCTGAAAGATGAAAAGAATTGCTTATGAGTTGGCTTATAGAAATATTTTTTTGAGAAGCAATCTTTTTTAATTGTTCTGCTTCATTTTTCTTTAAGGTGAGAGTTATATTTATTGTATTTCTTCCAGTTGCTTTGCGTCCAGCACCTTCTCGCCGTCCACCCCAATTCCTTTCATTCATAGTTACAGTATACCTCATTTTTTTTGATTGGTCGAG
>CAZOTD010000043.1:0-6329 GCA_964582685.1 uncultured Treponema sp.
ATATAATATAAATATGACAGATTTTTCAAAAAAGTTTGTAACTATATTAGGGATTTTGTGTTTTTCGATTCCTGTGTTTTCGCAAGTTGTAAAAACGCCTTTTCCAGTTACAAATCTTTCTTGGAGTCAGAACAACGAGTCATTTGCATTCACTGAAGAAAATTCTGTTTTTCTTCGCGACTCAAGAACTTATCTATTGCTTGACACGTTGCCATTGAATGATGTTGATAAAATAATGTTTTCCAACGAAGGAAAAAAACAAGTTCTTCTTGCAATTACAAAAAATGGTGTCTTTTCAGTGTACGACTTAATAGAAGAAAACAATCGCCTAGAGTTTGAACGAAAACCTTATTTTACAATTGACTGTTCGGAAAATAAAAACGTTAGGAATGTCGCGTTCAGCAAGAATTCTGATTATGTTGCGGCAGTTCTTCCGGACAATTCTATCAGCCTTTTTTTTAAGTTGCGCTTCACGAAAGATTCGATTTCAAGAAAATTGGTTGGTCATAAAGGAAGTATTTATAATTTGAATTTTAGCAAGAACGCAAAATATTTGATAAGCACATCTCAAGACGGAAATGCAATTATCTGGGATTGCAGAAAATATTCTATAGTTTCCGAAATAAACGGAATTTACACGCAAACAGGAGTTCCTGCCGTTTTTATGAACGATTCGCAACGAATTATCGCTTGCGATGGACAAACGAGTTTTGGAATTTTTGATTTTGACGGAAACAAACTCGTTTCATTCGACACACTGAATTCGATAAGACACATAAAGCCACTTGCCGATTCAAGAAAAGTCGCGATTCTTACGGAAAAAGACGAAATCGAGATTTACGATTTGCAAAAAAACAAATGGATTGGCTACATTCCAAGTTACGACCCAACTGTTTTAACTGATTTTGAATTCAACAAAGACGATTCGCGCATTTTAATCGGTTATGAAAGCGGTTCGATTTTTGAGTTCACGGTGAAAGACGTAATGCTCGATCCGGGCGAAAAACCGCCTAAGAAAATCCAAGTGATTGGCACAGGAAGCGGAAAGCAAAGTCGTGCTTCATCAAAAAATCGTTACGCAAGTTTTGGTGAATCAAGCAAAAATGGAAGTGGCTTGATTTCTTCGAAAGAAGGACTTTATCTTGGCTTTTCTGCTGGAGTTGGAAGTGCACCTTCTCCATATATGATGACAACAGAACTTTCTGTTTCAGTGATTTCTTATGATTTGCTGAATCCTTTTTACGTTGGTGCTTGCATTTCTCCATTCGTTACGTTACCGAAAAAAGATTTTCCATATAAATATTATTATTCACCAGAAGAAAATCTTGATTCTCCGCTTTTGTGTGGTGCGGAACTTTACATTCCGTTCGGGCTTTTTGTAATGCCTTTTGAAAGCAACGACATTGGATTTTGTGCAGAAATATTTGTTGGTGGCGGAGCGGCACTTTTGTGGAACAAAAAATTTTCGTCCGAAGCAATAACATCTGATTTATTTATGTCGTTCTTTGCGGGAACAAAAGTCGGCATTTCTTGGAAATTTCTTGAGGCGTACATCTGCGCAAAGTGGGATTCTGTGCAAAAATTGATGATTTCTGGCGGAATTGGTGCAAGTTTTAAAATCGGAGGAAGTAAACAAAAATGAAGCGTTTTTTTCGATTCAAAACCGTCATTCTTTTATTTATCGCTTTTATTTTTTCTACCATTTTTACAAGTTGTTCTAATTCTATGGACGATGTTGTTTCAAGTTACAATTCAAGATATCAGCAAGGAACAATGGGAACTTCTTTGGCAAATGGGATTGCCCCTGGTGAAGCAGGTTTTGTTGAATCAGAAATGCTTGCTGCAAAATACGATGTTCGAAACAATGGCACGTTAAATCTTTTTGCTCCGCCAAGATGCAATAGTTATAGTTGGGAACTTGTTTCGATTCAAACTGAAACAACAAAAACTGGATATATCGACATAGCTTCAGTTATTGAAAAAAGCGTGCCTTTCAACACTTCAAACGGCACAACAAAAAATACAAGAGAGTTTGTTTTGTATGTACCGACTTCAAAATTAGAAAGCGGTTCGTACAAAATCACATTGACAGTAACAGACAAGGAGGGAAACAAATATACAGACAGTTGTTTATTATTGGTTTATCAACCATTGAGCTAAAAAAGTCTATAAAACAGAAAACAAATCATTTGGAGGAAAAAATGAGAAAAAACACATTAAAAATCTTTTCGCGATTTGCGGTTGTGTTAGGGTTTGCAGCGATTTTCGCTTCTTGCTCTAATTTATCAGACGCAAATGTTATTGAAAAAGGTGCAAGGACAAGAACACTTAGTATTGCCATATCAAATTATAATGAATTGGTAAAATCTTCGCCAGAAATGCAGAAAGTTGACAATACAAGAAGAGCGATTTCCAACTTAAATTCTGCAAATCAGCGAACGATTATTTCTGATTCGTTTACGTTTGATAGCGGAGATTTGTATTTGTTTGGAACAGATGCAAATGGAAATCAATTCAAGCCAACTAAAGTTAATTTTACTGCAACGGATGGAACCAATACTGTAGGAACGATTGCAATTCCTACAAATCAAGGAACATACAACTGGGATTTTACGCTTGCTTTAGTTCCAACTGGGGTAACTCTACAATTTAACGGAATATATGCTGACGACGTGAGAGCAGTTAAAAATGAAGCAGTTCTTATCGGTTATTCTTCTATGGATATGGCAAACGGAGATAAAGCAGCATTTACGCTTAGCCCAGATGGTCTTACAAAAGAAGGCGACATCAATATGAAAGTTTATCTTGATGGCTGGGAACTTCCTGATGGCGTTGATTCTACGACAATCGGAATTTATAAATTAACAGATGGAAGCATTGTAAATGATGCAGAGGCTGTTCCTGCTTCTACAGAAAGAACTTATAACGGAACTACAGACCCAGACCTTGCAAAACTTACAAACACAGCCCCTGGTGCTCCAAACTATGTTGTTACAAAAATGAATCCTGGCACATACACTTTCAAAGTTACATTTGAAAAAACCGCTGATAAGAAAAAATTCATTTGGAGTGATGTTATTATCGTTCTTCCTGGAAAACAAATAGACAACACAATTGCAATTCCAAATGTAATTGGAGAAAAACCTATTGCTCCAACTAGTTTTAACGCAAAATACATTGTTAATAGTGAAGACAAAACTAATGGCTATTACACAACAGAATTTACTTGGGTTAGAGATGAAACAAAGAAAAACGAAAACTTCTTTGAAATCGACGTTTTGAAAATCGATGATGGCGAAACAATAACAACTGCAATGGCAGATGATGATTGGAAAACATTGTTTGATAAGGCGACAACGGATAAACTTATTACTTACGGAGACAAATTCCTTTCTTCAGCTGAATATGTAAGCGGTTCTCTTCTTTCTGGAAATAAGACTGCACAACTTCGCCTTGAACTTGGACTTCGTTATTTTGCAAGAATTCGCGCAGTAAATGACGCAGGCGTATCTGACTACAAATATGTAACATTTGATACAAACACCGATGACGCTACAAAAAAAGCATTCACAAGCACAACTATTAACCGTTATCGCTTAACTTATTTCTTGAGTGGCGGAACATTGACAAAAGATGGAACAACTTATTCTGGAGCCAACAAAATCGACAATTATGTAGAGTATTACTGCCAGGACGAAAATCCAGGAACTACAATTTTAACTCCAGCAGTTGGAACAGCAACTACTCTTGAATATACAAACGGCAAAGGCACTTTCCCTTGGACAGAATGGCAAGACGATAATAAAAAAGCATACACTGATACAGCGTATACAGGTTTTGCAAATCTAAATCTGTATGCTTTCTATAGTGTTGACGCAGATGTAGAACTTTACGACCATAATTCTTACCGAATTAAAGATACTTGGATTACTGTTACGGTTGGGACAGAGCCCGCTCAGAATATAACTCCATCAGTAAATCAAAACCAAGACAGTGGAACTGTAACTATAAATGCAAAAGATGCTAACGGAAACGCAATAGAAAAGGCAACTTGGACATTCAAACCTGTAGATGATAACAAAAAAATTACAGGTGATTTCAAATTTGATTCTGTAAGTTTTGTTGTTAATCAAGGCGGTCAGTATAAGGAAGTAGGCTCTAAAAAAGATGTTGACATAGCAAACGGTGCTACATTTGATATGGACAACTTAAAATCATTGACAAACGGACGATACAACGTAATGTTCACTGCTATAACAGGAAGAACAACTGTAAGTTATCCAATAACATTAGAGATTACAAGATAAGTTAGTTTTATAAAATACCGCTATCGGTATCGGAGATTTGGCTGTCCAAGATGAAGAAAATTTCATCTTGGACAGTTTTTTTTTAAAAGCAAAGATAACAATGTGCATTATATTTTAAAGTCAAGACAAACACGATTTGCAATAAAAGGTTTTAGTTTGAGATTAGCAATTTCAACTGTAAAGCGTCTTTGTTTGAAACGTTCGCCACCATCTTGCAGAAAAAGGTCTTACTTTGAGATTAGCAATTTCAAGTTTGGTTTACAAGAATATCAACAACATGCGAACTTGCTCCAAGCAATTCAGGGCGTTCACAATTTGCAAGATGATATTCCAAAAAATAATCAAAACTTTCTTGGTCAAGAGCATTTAATTCTCGGCGAATATAATCAGCAGCACCATCTGCTGCAATAATCTTTTTTCGTTGCAATCCAGAAAGTTTGTTTAATTCGTCAATGTCTTCAAGTCTAAGATAACAATACAAATCATCTTGCACAGGAATCGAATGAAAATCTTTTGTAAGTGAATTTCTTTTTATACATTCCTTAATTTTATTTTGCTTAAAACAATAAGTAATTACACTATAATCATTCATAACATAAGCAACAAAAATATGACCGCCTTTTTTTGTAACGCGCTTTGCTTCGGAAAATGCTTTTAACTTTTCCTCTTTTTTTAAAAGATGATACATTGGACCAAACAAAAGCGTTATGTCAAATTTATTGTTTGGCAAAAACGATAAATCCATTGCATTACCTGGCCAACAATTTATATGTTCGTGTTTTGATTCTAAGATTTCAAGATTATGTTTTACAAGTTCGACTGCCGTAACATTATGCCCTTCTCGTGCAAGTGCAACGGAATATTTTCCAGTTCCAGCACCAACATCAAGGATTTTTATTTTTTCATTTGTAGGAATAAAATCGTGAATATATTTCATCGTTGTTGTAAATTCGACAATTCCGTGTCGAGTTGTAAGTCGATGTTCTTCGTTGAATTTGTTATAATATTTTTCTAATGCTGTCATATTAATTAAGTTCTAAATCTTCAAGAACTTCTCTAAAATAGGAATTTTCAATTTCGGCTCTTGCATAAAAATCGTCTATCGAATCGTATTTTTTTTCGGAATACAATTCGCCGAATTTTACGATTTCTTTGCCGTCAGTTTCTTTATAACACATTAAGTTGTATTTTTTTCCACGATATTCAAAACTAACTGCTTTTCGAACTGAAACTAAAATGTAAAAATCTTGTCTTGTCATTTGTTATAATATAGCAAATTGTTCTAAGCATTAAAAGTAAAATTATTGGGATTTTTTTGCAGTCAGTTTTTTTATAAAAAAAGCACTTTCTAAAATCGAATTTGTTTTTTCAATTTCGGAAAGTGCTCTTTGCAATTTGCTTGTGTTGTTTTTTTATGAATGAATTTAGAACATCGCAATCATTGCGCCTAGCACAAGGAAATGTTGAGCAAACTCATAAATTGAACTAATTGAAAATCCTGATTTTAATAATCCACCGTTTCCAATAAAATCAACAAGAACAATTGCAATTACCCACATTACAGCGATAATAATTTTTAAAATTTTTCCAAATTGTCCAAGAATGTCGCCTGCAAATAATTCAATAATTAGGAATACTCCGACAATAAGTTCGATTATTCCAAATGCATAAATCAAGATTTTAAGAACATTGCCTTTAAAAACTTCTTTTAAAGCAATTGCACCAAAATCACCTGAGTTTGTAAAAGCGAAAATTCCTCCAATAATAAGCATTGCTCCCAATGCAATTTGTAAGATTACTTTTCCGATTGATAATTGTTTTTTGTCTGCCATATTCTGACCTCCTAATATAAAAAACTACAGAGCAAATATCAATTTGCCAACAGATTTTTTGATACGATTTTCTAACAAAGTATAAATCGCAATATTTATATAAAAAGTTTGCAACGCAAACTTTATTATACGACAAGGCTCGCCAACTTTTAGTTGGCTGCACCTACTAAACTCATGCGTCGCAATTTTC